>JAHEMN010000235.1 GCA_024643645.1 Chitinophagaceae bacterium
TCTCCCCTTCAATTGCCCAGGAAAGCAGTATCATGTTGAAGGCTTTTACGGAATCATTGTCCGTTCGATCTATCATTGAACGCAAACTATCTGCTAAAAACAGATCATACCCCGGAACATTAATATCTACTTTGTTTTCTTGAGCAATGAGTTGATGCTGGATAGAAATAAACAAAATTATAGTAAGTAGAATTTTCATGATTTCATTTATTAATTAATCGGTAATAATATTATGAATGTACTTCCTGCCTCTCCGGCAAGCAAGCCTTCATTTTCTTTCGTCTCTACTTTCAACTCACCCCCATGTGCTTTTACTATATCATAACTCAGTGATAAACCTAAACCTGTTCCTTGGCCTGTTGGTTTGGTAGTAAAGAAAGGTTGAAATATTTTATCCAATACTTTTTTCGTAATTCCGTTACCGTTGTCTTTAACTGAAATTTCAACTTTGTCATTTACTTTTTTTGTACTTACTGAAACTGTTGGTTCAAAATTTTCATCCCGATAACTATCGGGACCACTTTTCTTCTTTTCATCCACAGCATAAAATGCATTGGTAATTAAATTCAAAACAACTCTGCCAATATCCTGTGGTATAATATTGATGTTGCCAATAGAATTATCAAAATCAGTTTTCATTGTTGCATTGAAGGATTTGTCTTTTGCCCTTAAGCCATGATAGGCCAACCGCAAATATTCATCGCACAATGCATTGATATCTGTTGATTCTTTCTGGCCGTTGCTACTTCTTGAATGTTGCAGCATACTTTTTACAATGGCATCGGCTCTTTTGCCATGATGATTTATTTTTTCTTCATTGGCTTTAATATCATCGGCAATTTCATTTGCCAATTGCATATTGCCAGTTGCCAATTCAATCTTTAATTCATCCACTAATTCCTTATTCACTTCTGAAAAATTGTTTACGAAATTCAATGGGTTTTGAATCTCATGGGCAATGCCAGCAGTAAGCTCACCCAGAGAAGCCATTTTTTCAGATTGAATGAGTTGAGTTTGGGTAGATTTTAAATTGTTAAGAGTGCTTTCTAATACTTTATTGGCTTTTTGTTTTTTTCGATTGTTGCGGTATAGAATAATTGCTATTAATAGAATGACACCCAGCCCGGCAATCAAACCAAGCATATTCATTTTATTTGCATAGGCCGTTTTTTCTTCATCCAGTTTTTTTAATCGAAGTTGCTCATTAAAAGAAAATTTTTGGTATTCGATAAGGTTGTCTATTCTGGCATTATTAAGACTATCTCTTAACCCGGATGAAAGTTGCAAATACTTAAAAGCACTGTCAGTTTTATCGATGGCGCTATAGTCTCTATAAAGGGTCCAATAAGCACCAGCAAGCAAATTTGCAGTTCCTACTTCTTGTGCTGATTCTAATTGCTTTTTTGCATAAAAGAGGCTTGAATCATTTTTATTCTGCTGTCGGAATAAAAAAGAAATAGATCCGTATGAACCTGGTAATCGAATGAGCTCGTTGTCTTCCTTATACCTCTGCATTGACTTATGGGCAAAAATCATAGCTGAATCCAACATCTTTTTTTTCCAATAGACGTTTGCAATATCCCTATAAGTTGAGCCAACTCTATTGAAGCCGGCCTTAGCTGCCGCATCAAGTGCTTTTTTGAAACCCATAAGGGCTGAATCAGGTGAAATATTTCTAGAATATCCTCCGGTGGCATTACTTATTATTTTACCGTTATTGATTGACTCTCCAAGTTTCAAAGCCTCCTCGTAAGTGGCTTTTAGTTTTTCATTTTCACGCAAGTTGCTCCATAGGTTTCCCATCATACTATAATTCATAGCCAAAATGGCAATCCTGGCTTCATGTCCATTTACTGCATTGGAAAACGTCCATGGCCGCCAATTATCCGTTTCATTTTTTTCATCACTCGCCAGTTCCGTGGCTTCTGTATGGTATTCATAGGATTTCATGTAATTGCCTAGTAAGTTAAATACATACCCCGCCTGGCTATATGCATCGGCTTGCCATAATTTCATCTTCAATTTTTTGGCAAGGACCAATTGCTGTTCATGAAAATATAATCCACTGTCAGGTTTAAAATCCTGGTAATAAAATCCCAGGCTGCGGAAGTTTGCCAGCTTTATTGTGTCATTATTTTCTGTTTGCACCTTACGTTTCAGGCTATCCGCCTGTTGTGCGGTTACATATCCCCAGGTTGGGTCTATCTGTGCCATTGAGAATGCAGGAATCAAACAGAGCAGGAATAGTTTTGCAAATGTTTTCATTATTCAATTCGTTGGTATTTGTATAATAAATGTTGACCCTTCTCTTTCCTTCGTTTCCACTTTTAGTTCACCACCATGCCCTTTGGTCACAATATCAAATGCCAGTGACAATCCTAATCCTGTTCCCTGACCGGTTGGCTTGGTAGTAAAGAATGGTTGAAATATTTTGTCTAATACTTTTTGAGGAATACCGCCCCCATTGTCAGATACTTTTATCTCAAGACTCTGACCCCCTAAAGGGGACTGTACGTAACGAGTTGAGATTGTTACGGTAGGTTCGTACCCTTCAACACCTGACTTCTTTTTCTCATCTACGACATAAAAAGCATTGGTAATTAAATTTAAGATCACTCTGCCAATATCCTGCGGTATTACATTTACCTTTTCAAGACTTGTATCAAAATCGGTTTTCATCACTGCATTGAAGGATTTGTCTTTTGCCCTAAGGCCATGATAACTTAACCGTAAATATTCATCACATAATGCATTGATGTCGGTTGGTTCTTTAGTGCCACTGCTGCTTCTACTGTGTTGC
>JAHEMN010000236.1 GCA_024643645.1 Chitinophagaceae bacterium
TATTATAGCATTTTTACGTCTTCTCATTTCCCAAAGAAATAATTTGAAGTACTGACCACTATCAGTTTTTCATTTGAATACGGTCATTGTATTTGATCGCCTACTCTGCCTATATTTCAAACGTAAATACGTATTATTCAATTTTAAAAATGCCGGTTATGAAAAATAGTGAAAAAATTATGATAGCCCTGGCAGCAGGTACAGCTATTGGTGCTTTATTGGGTGTTTTCTTTGCACCAGATAAAGGTAAAATCACCCGTAAAAAATTAAAAGAAAACGGTAAAAAGTTTAAAGGAGGGTTAGATGAGTTAAAGCAAAAGGTACAATTAAGAAAGAACGGATTTAAAAAAGATTATGTACCCGAAGATGTTGAAATGGAAGAATTGGTTCATTAATTTCTTCGTCGCAAAGTAAGTTAATGTTACCATCTTAAAACGTCACCGGTCATCTTAATGAGATGGCCGGTTTTTTATAAAGCATGCTAAAAGAAGAAGTTCAATTATAAAAAATATATTAAATAAAAATGTCTCGATGTTAACGAGACATTTTTTAATACAGTCAAAGCAACTTAATCAATATAAAATATTGCATCCTTATGTGTAACTATTCATCCTTAGATTTTAAAATTATACATCTTACTAACTACTAACAACTTACCACAACGAAGACATATTATTTTTTTTCTTTTTGTAAAAGTCCTTATCTTAGGTTTCTAATCTTTTTATCTGTCTCTATAATTACCAACAGGCAAGTCCTCCCTTTTTATTATTTGAAAAGCCAATTTTTTTTATACCATACGGTAACTGGCATTTGTATCTATTACAGATGTAGTTCTATATATTCCATAACCAAAAACAACTATTATGAAAAAAATCTTATTAATGCTACTGTCGATTGTAACGCTTTCTGCTTACTCTCAAAACTCAAACATTTACACAGTACATAACATTAAAGTAAAAAGCGGTCAAAAAATGGCTTTTGAAGCTGCTTATAAACAGCATGTAGCCAAATTTCACAAAGCGGATAAAGAAAAAGTAAGTGTATTTGAAATATTAAGCGGATCCAATGCCGGTTCGTATCAAATTGTAAATGGACCGATTTCATTTGCTGATATGGACAAAGACAGAACAGATGGCACAGTGCATGGTATTGATCTGGATAAAAGTTTCTTTTCTTATTTAGAAAACGATCATTCTGTACATTATTACCGTTTGGATGATAGTCTTCTTTTACACCCTGAAGTACAGTCTGACAAATCAGTGGTAACCATAATGCATATAAAATCAAGCATGACATCCGATTATTATGCAGAGCAAAAAAGAAGCTTCAAAGTACTGAATGCATTAAAAGGGAAATTCTGGGATAATCTTAACCTTAGAAATTATCAACAATTATGGGATGGCTCAGACCAGATAATGGCAAGTGTTCGTTCGTTGAAAGATGGTTTTAAAGAATTGGAAAGGGAGTATTTCGGACCTATGAATGATGGCACTCCAACTTTTAAAGATGTATATATTCAACATTATGGTACACTCGACTGGGATAAAAGGCTCAAAATAATGGACGATGCTGTTGTATCAAGAGAACAGTTTATCAGAAAGAAGCGAACAGATATGAGCTCTCAATAAGTAATAATAGATCTGTAATATTTTTTATTAACAAACAACACCAGATTAATCTGGTGTTGTTTGCGTTTTAGATTAAATCCAAATCAAAATAAAATATCAGTACTACTTATTTTACTTCAATATTTTTTGAAAGTCGTTGTGCATTTTCTTTTTTAGGAATAGTTAGTAGTAAAATACCATTTTCATAATTTGCTTCAATCTTATTTTGGTCAATGGTGTCATCCAACGTAAAACTGCGACTGAACGATTTAAGCATATACTCTTTTCTTAACCATCCTTCTGATTTATCTTCCTGAATTTCCTCTTCTTTTTGCTCATAAGAAATTGTAAGCTGATCATTCGTAACATTCAGATTAAAATCTTTTTTGTGCAGACCCGGAACTACCAACGCTAGTTCATAGCTCTTATCAGTTTCCCTCAGATTAATGGGAACATACATTTGCCGTTCAATATTACCATATCCCAAAAGATCATCATTAAAAAAACGATTCAGATTTTCATTTAGCAACCTGTCAACCCAGTTACTAACAGGCCTAGAAATGGCATTTCCATTATTCTTTTTAATAATACTGGTAGTCATAATAACCTCCTGTTTTTATAAGTTAATTAATGAATACCTGATCATTGCAAACAAAATACCAGTGAATATAAAATCTGAAAAAATGGCAAGACAAAAGAAAATTTTTCAGTTTTTATGAAATTTTTTCAGCGAGATGATAATTTCTCGTCAGAAAAAGAATAGCATTTTATAGCTCTTCCAGATCAATTGCCTTAAACATTTCTTTAGCAATAATGGAGCAGTTTTCCGCCAATTCTTTTAAAGTACAGCTAATGATCTTTAAGTTCAAAGGCAACTCATTAAAAGTTTCCATAAGTTCCATGGTAAGCATCGAATTTTCATCCACATCACTACTGCCTTTAAATTGTTTAAAAACAGATAAGGCCAATGGTCTGTCATTGCCAATGAAGAATTTGCCAAAACATTCATAACCACTACTGGTTTTTAAACTCAATAAAATATAAAATGTAGTGGGTTTCATAACTTAACTGATACAATGAAGATGCCAAAAACCTATACTGTCATTTTTACACCATATTGAATCCTATTAGGCATAAAAAAACCGCAGTTTGCGGTTTTTTATCTAATCATTAAATATTCTTTTTTTTC
>JAHEMN010000237.1 GCA_024643645.1 Chitinophagaceae bacterium
TGAAATTTTATAGTAATAAATTTCTTTTTATTACTCTTTGAGAAGCCCACTCAGGTCGGCTTTTAATTTTTTTAATCTTGCATTTATGGATGGGATATTTTCTTTATTCACTTCTTTAATGATCAATTCAAACTCAGATATGTAATCAATATTTTGTTTCATCAATTCGAACAGCGATTGAATTGCATTTACTCTTACGATCCGGGAGTTCTTTTTATCCAATACCCATTCAGCAATTAGCTTCCAGGCAAATCCAAGATCTGCTTTTGATAATTGAAGGCGAGACACTAATAAGCTGATATGCCATTTCAATTCTTTATTAGTAGCCGTCAGTAACAGGTCAAGTAATTCTTTTTTATGGGTTTGAAGAAATGCAGGATTATTGATTGTTATTTTTTCAATAGCATCAGCAGCCCTCATCACTATAAGCCGATCTTTATGATGAAGGGATTTGAATAACTTATCAAAATCACTTTTAGTTTTGATCAAAGAAACAACCTCTTTACTTTTTCCGATAGAGCGAAGATCGCCTCCTGCTAATATTTTTTCAAAATCAACAACAGTCATTTTATTTTTGATGTGTTAATTCTATTAATGTTATCTCTGGTCGCATACCAAGCCTGCCGGGAAAACCCAACCAACCTAATCCACGGTTTACATACAAGTATTGATCGCCTTCATTATACAGTCCGGCCCAATGCTTGTATTTATATTTTATCGGGCTCCAGCTTTTATTCTTTAAGTTTATTCCTGCCTGCATGCCATGTGTATGTCCTGATAATGTTAATGCGATATTAGTATCTTTTAAAACTTCATTTGTCCAGTGGCTGGGATCATGGCTTAGTAAAAGTTTAAAAAGAATATCATTTACCGGGTTTAATGCCTTTTGCAGATCACCATATTGTTTAAAAGGCGGATTTCCCCAATTTTCAACTCCTGTAATTGCAATTCTTTCATTATTTATTTCATCTATAACTGCCTCGTTGAGCAATAACCGGAAACCGATATCATGTTGAAACTTTTTTATAGCTTCAAAGTTTTCTTCTTTTTCTGTTACAGAATTCCATTCGAAGTAATCGCCATAATCATGATTGCCAAGAACTGAAAATTTTCCCCGTTTTGCTTTTAATTCTATGAAAGTTTGTTTCCATCCATCCAATTCGGCAGCAAAATTGTTTACCAGATCACCGGTAAAAAATATATAATCCGGATCTAATTGATTGATCATATTTACAGCCCTGTCAAAAATGTGAAAACGGGCATTGAAACTACCAAGATGAATATCAGAAATATGTACGATCCTTATTTTATCAAAGCTTTTTGGTAAATGTTTAAAGGGTATTACAATTGAGTTTATTTTGAATCGATAAAGTGATCTGAAGATCGCATATACGATAACAAAAAAAGGAAAAAATCCGGCAAATAAACCAACTAGCGGAATAATGACTGCAGATTCTTTATCGGCAAACACATAGTTAGTAAAATAGAGAACTGAAATAACGATCACAAAGATCAGCTTTGGTATAAAGGAAGAAATTGCAAGACCATAGAGAGAGGTGATCAGTAAATGTTTTCGTTGATGGGAGATATGATCAAGTCTGAATTTTAAAATTAATATTGAAGTGATAAGACCGATGTTAAAGAACCAGAAAGCAATATTGATGGCGTTTTTTAGAAAAGAAGAAGTAAGGAGTTTTGTGATGGATTGTAACCAGTAAAAGGCGAATATATCTACAATCAGGATCGCCACACATAATAATACGATTGTGAAAAATGAATAACTTCTCATCAGATATTTTTTCCTTCTTCCATTTTTTCTTTTTTTAATCTTCGCTTATCATTAATAGCCCAATAAATACCTTTTACACCTGCTACCCAGTTATCATACATAAAAATTAATGTGATCTCTTCAATAGTTTCCAGTATGCCGATAATGATCATAAAATAAAACATCCAGTAAACGGGTCCGAAGAACAATAACCAGAGAATAAAAATACCTTGTATAATAGCAGATGATTTAGCGAGGTAAGTGTGAAAAGCTGTAGTCTTACCATATTTTTTAAGGGCAATTAACATTTGAATGATATAAGGGCAAAAAGCGATAATTATTATTATCAGATTTTCTTTAATGAACGCTGTTTCAAATACATAACAACCGAGAAGACCTATCGTAAAAGTGATCTGATCGCCAATTGAGTCTAATTGAGAACCACGGCTACTGGTTATTTTTAATTTTCTTGCTATCATACCATCTATAGCATCTGTGGAATAGCTGATGAACAGAAACCAGGTAAATATTTCACGGTTACCTAACCATAAGAGAATTAATAGCAAAGGAGCGGCTGCTATTCGATAAAATGAAAACCAATCAGCAATATTGAATTTTTTAAATAATGACATAGATCTGGGGTATTTAATGAATTCGATATCATACTAAAGTTCAATTTAGTATAGTGAAAGATCTGTATTACAAAGATGAAAAAAAATGATTTGCATCAGTATCAAAAATGAAAATGATTAACTTATATTTCTCTTTATGCAGGGGAGTTAATAATGTAGGTTATTTGACTTTTTAAAGATATAAGTAATCATCATTCAAACTACAACTGTTCTAGACTTAACTAATACATGATTAAATAACAATTAATTTGATTAAATGATTTATGTAGTTATTTATATGTAATTGGTATAAACTTCAAATAATTTATTTTTTTGTCTTGTGAACTTCCAACTCTATTTCAATCATAAATTCAGGTAAGGCAAGTTCTTTAACACCAAGCCAGGA
>JAHEMN010000238.1 GCA_024643645.1 Chitinophagaceae bacterium
TTTCTTTTTAGCACAAGCATCGTTTTAGTTTTTTAATTAGAAGTACTAAGTAATGAACTAAAATTTAGAAAGTAGGAGTATAGCTGAATCATAAATGGGGTGTATTCAGTTCAACAAAAATGAAAGATTAAAGGTAAATTGGTTCGATATTATATACTGTGACTGTTGAACTTTTAATTTCCGGTGGTTTTTAATCCTTCTACAGAACTTCAATAAAGAAAATATTTAATTTTTATTCATCCTGTTTCCTTGCTTGTATTACACCAGCAGGATCATAGCCCGGATTTTTATTCGGAATGAGTGCGGCTGTTTTCTTCAACCATTGGAATAGCTTGTGTTTGAGTTGATTTGCATTTTTTTTATTTGATGCAGCAATATTATTTTTTTCGGAAATATCATTCACAATATCATATAGCTCGATACTTTCATCTTCATAATTATAAATCAATTTATATTTTCCTTTTCGGATGGCAGAACCTGGCTTCCCGCCCTGGTTACTGTAATGCGGATAATGCCAGAAGATTGGCCTCTTTTGATATACTTTAGGCTTTTCCAATAGTTGAATGATATTTTTTCCATCAATACTTCTGTCTTTTTGATAATTTTTATTAATTGCTTTTGCAATAGTGGGGAAAAAATCAGCTGTACTTACCGGAAGATCTGATGTTGTTCCTGCAATTATCTTTCCTTTCCAATACATGATCAAAGGCACCCTTATGCCACCTTCATACAACCAGCCCTTTCCAGCTCTCAGAGGACCGTTTACAGTTGGACTTCCTTCTGCTGTACTTAACCCCCCATTATCAGAAGTGAAAATGATCAATGTATTTTCATCAAGCCCTGATTGTTTTAACTTTTCAAATATTCTTCCAATATTCCAATCCATATTTTCAATCATTGCAGCATATACCGGATTATCTTGCACCAGTCTTTGTTTCCATCCGTTTTCATTTTTCATCCATACTTCATCCTTTGCAAAACGATCTTTATTTTTAATGTCTAATTGCTTTTGTTTCGCTTCATATTTTTTTATCAATGCTTCTGGTGCCTGTAATGGATTATGTACAGCATACAATGAGTACATTAAAAAAAATGGGGATTGTCTATTATTGTCAATAAATTCAATACACTCATTGGTTAACCTGTCAGTTAAGTATTCTCCTGATGGCCCATCACTTAACTTAGGATTCTTATAAGGAGTAAAATATCCACCAGTACTATCATTAATCCTTCCTGTTGGAGAACCTTTGCTCCAACCACCTTTGTTGATCTGGAAACCCTGGTAGTCGGGCCAGTACTTTTCTTCTTCACCTAAATGCCATTTTCCGGCAAAAAAAGTTTTGTATTCATTCTCCAATGCAAATTCACTGATTGTATTTTCTTCCAGTGCCAACTGGTAAGCAGTAGGTTGGGCTATTAATTTTTCATAAGGCATTGCTTTACCATTTTCCTGCCTGCCACGGATCCAATCCGTAACTCCTGTTTTAACCGGATATTTTCCTGTCATCATACTGGCACGGGTGGGACTGCATACAGGACATGTGGCATAATTCTGAGTAAAACGTATTCCCATTGTTGCCAACTTATCAAGATTAGGCGTTTCGTAAAAATTACTTCCATAAGAAGTAAGATCAGCCCAACCAAGGTCGTCAGCGAGTATTACTACAATATTCGGTTGTTGGTTACTGCTTTGAGCAATAGTATTTAAATAAAAAAATAAAAAAAAGTAATTAGCAATTATATGCTTGAATGATACTGGTACTTTATTATAAAATGATGAACTCATTTTACTAAATCACCTTTTTTTATTTTCTCAAGCTTGTCTTTCATTTCTTTCAATTTGTCCGGATGTTTACCAGCTATGTTTTTTGTTTCTCCTGGATCGTCTGCCATATTATACAATTGTGGCTCTGGCAAGTTACCTAATTCAGTATTTGTGTCTTTATTTATTTTAGGTCCTTTAGAAGGTTCAATGTATTTCCAGTTACCGATTATTAAAGAAAGAGTTGAGTTCAACGATTGTTCAACCAGGTATTCACGGGATTTATTGCTTTGGTTCAATACTACAGGTAATTGATCCCAACTGTCCGGCGCCTGCCCCTCTTCTACAGTTGTACCTGCAAAACTTGCAAGACTTGCATACAAATCAATCTGACTGAATAAAGCCTCATTTACTTTTCCCGATTTTATTTTTCCTTTCCAACTTACAATAAATGGAATTCTTGTGCCAGCTTCAAAAGCACTGTATTTGCCACCACGATAAATTCCTCCTGGTTTATGATTACCTAATTTTTCTACTGCATCATCCTTATAACCATCATCTATTACCTGTCCGTTATCACTGGTGAAAATGATCAACGTATTTTCGAGTAACCCATTCTTTTTTAAAATTTCTTCAATAGCACCGACTGTCCAATCCAATTGCAGAAGCGCATCACCTCTTGGCCCCATTCCACTTTTTCCAACAAACCGGGAATGCGGAAGACGGGGCACATGAATATCATGAGTTGAAAAATACATGAAGAATGGATTTCCTTTTTGCTGATTGATATATGCATCTGCCTTCTGTACTAAAATATCTGCAAAGTCCTCATCTGTCCAAAGAGCAGATGTGCCCCCAGTCATATAACCAATTCGACTAACACCATTAACGATGGTCATATCATGACCGTGAGAAGGAAGCATTTTTAAAAGTTCTGGGTTCTTTTTTCCTGTCGGTGCATTTGGATCAATTGGTCCGGTATAACTTACTTTAATCGGATCATTTTTA
>JAHEMN010000108.1 GCA_024643645.1 Chitinophagaceae bacterium
TTGTAAATGCAGTTACCTCATTAGATGTTAATCTTAATAACAATGGCGCTGCATATTACAGTATCATTACTAATTCTCCAGCTACAGATGCTAGTTACACACCAAATGCAACTTATCCAAATTGGATCTATGATGTTTGGTATGAAGTAACAATTAACAAGAGTGTATTCGGAGCTGCCGGTTTTGGCTATCCAAGAATTACAGATCTCCATGCCAGCCCAAGTAAGACAGGCAACAATACAGAATGTGTACAAATTTGTACTCCACTTACAGTTACAGCGATCGGAAATGATGGACCTTGTAACAGTAGCTGTAAGGGATCTATAATTGTAACACCTTCATTTGGCCTGCCACCTTATAGTTATACATGGTCAGATGGTCCGGTAACCACTAAGGACAGAACTAACCTCTGCCCGGGTACTTACACAGTAACTGTTAGTGATGCTGGTTTCTCTACAGCTTCTGCTACAGTAGTTATTAGTGCACCAGCACCTGACTGTTGTGCAAACGGATATACCGGTATAATAAACCTTGGTAACTTAACAAAGTATGCTTTTGTTTTCACGAATGGAAGTGGTGATGCTGTGTGGCAAGGTTCAACTAAAGGATATCTGGGTGATGTAGCCGTAAATGGAATAATTGCCAACGAAAAAACATCTGGCAGTGTAGCTTATGCCGGAAAAATCTCAACTAATGATGCCAATTTGGGACAATGGCAGAATATTGTAAACCAAAATGCAGGTCAGGCAGTTGCTTCATTCGGTCAAGCTGCGTTAATCACTGGTTTAACCAATGATCTAAAT
Organism: Chitinophagaceae bacterium; assembly: GCA_024643645.1. Taxonomy (GTDB): domain Bacteria; phylum Bacteroidota; class Bacteroidia; order Chitinophagales; family Chitinophagaceae; genus JJ008. Next base: position 804 of record JAHEMN010000108.1, read on the forward strand.
AATGCATTCGCACAAATTAATGCATTGCCTCCAACCGTCGGATATGCCAGTGTATCGTCCTATTCATTAAATGGATTAAATAAACAAAATGGAATTGCCGAAACATTCGTAATTAATATAACATCCGATTTAAAGGTAAATTCAAACATCTTTATTACAGGTGACCAGGATGACATTTTCATATTACGTTGGGATAGTGATGGCAATCCGAATAATGGATACCAGGGCCAAGCTAAATTCGAAAAAGGAGGAGCTATTGTTCCTTTGGGAGGATTAAAACCGACTAATTTCATAAATGTAGCCGGTGACCTAGATGCCAGTGGTGGCGGAAGCAATCCACCGGCACCATACCCACAAGGGCCTCGTTATAATGATGGAACAGGTGCTTTAATTAACGGAGGTTCTAATTTTAACGGTGGTGGTTTCTTTACTGGATATTGGTTAACAACCGGTAATACTACAGATGGAAAAACATCCGATTTCAGTAATGCAATTTTTGTAGGCGGTTGGTATACAACAACAACCAAATTCAAAATGACTTCAGGAACCAGTGGAGTATATATTACACCTCCAACCTGCGTACCTAGTGCACCTTTGACCTCTCCAAAAACATCAGGAGAAAATCAATTGCTGACTGATTCAAAAGATGTCGTTCTAAACAGCTATCCTAATCCATTGTATGACAAAACAATGATCAGGTTTGTTATACCTCAAAATGATCGAGTCATAATTACAGTTCATGATCTATCAGGAAAAGTAATTAAACGATTATTTGAAGCTAATGTTATCGGGCATCATGAAAACAGAGTAGAATTTTATGGCGGCAATTTAACAGCTGGAGTATATATCCTGAAAATGCAAACCAGTAATGGTGTTTACAGTAAAAAATTAATTATTGCACACTGATAAGTAATAATTGATTTTAAAAAACCTGACAGATAAAAACTGTCAGGTTTTTTTATTTATTTGGAAAACTTTTTACTTAATATTTGCAAAGTATCTGATAACATCTCCGGTATCTTTATTCTTAATTACCTCAAATTCCCCATTCAATTCCGGTGCACTTATTCCGCTTACAATGTTTAATTTCTCATTTGTAATTACTCTGGCCTCATCCCATAAACCTGCCTCAATAAATGATTGCAATAATCTTGCACCTCCTTCTACCAAAACAGATTGCAAATTCATATGAAATAATGCATCAGATATTTCCAAAACTATATTTCTGCTTTTATTTATTTTATAATAAATAAGGTTTTCTATCTCCTCATGCTTTTTAGCATTAAAAATTATTGTCTTATTTTTTCTATCAAATATTTTCAAATGATGAGGCAACCGAAGGTCAATATCCAATACCATCCGTATAGGTGATTTCCCCTCCCATAAACGGTTATTGAGTTCCGGATCATCCAACATAGCTGTATTTGTTCCAACTAAAATTGATGCTTCCTCACTCCGCCATTTATGAACCAATCGATTTGTAAACTGATTACTAATATGTAAACGATCTTTCTCATCCGAAGAAATTTTTCCATTGGCTGTCTGTGCCCATTTTAAAATAATATAAGGTCGCTTCTTTTCATGAAATGTAAAAAACCTTTTATTCAGTTCTTTACATTCCTTTTCCAATATCCCCGACTCCACATATACTTCAGCAGCTTTTAATTTTTCGATGCCTTTGCCATTTACCTGGTCAAACGGATCTCTGCAGCCAATGACAACTTTTGGAATATTATTTTTTATAATCAGATCAACACAAGGAGGTGTTTTGCCAAAATGAGCACAAGGCTCTAATGAAACATATAGAGTTGAGTTAGTGATCAGTTCTTTATCTTCCTCTTGTACAGAAGCAATACAATTTACTTCCGCATGTGCTTCTCCATATACTTTATGCCAGCCCTCACCAATAATTTTATCATCAAAGACCAATACCGACCCTACCATTGGATTTGGCGCAACATTACCGGCACCTCTTTTTGCCAGCTCAAGACAACGTTGCATATATTTCTCATCATTCTCCAATTGTAACAATTAACAGTTGCAAATATAACCGAATCAATATAGTCCTTTCAACATCGACTTTGTAAGTTTGCAATTATGATTGTGAAAGATGCTATTCGATATATTACAGAAAGGTTAGAAAAGATTTATGATAAAGGAGAAGCGAAAAATATTGCAGATTGGGTCGTTGAAAATATTACAGGAAATACAGATAAAATTGCAGCACGACACCTGATACTAACAAATATACAGATTGAAAAACTGAAGGTATTGACAGGTCGTTTACTTAAACAGGAACCGGTGCAATATGTTTTAAACGAATCATGGTTCAGCGGTATAAAATTTTATGTAGATGAAAATGTTTTAATTCCACGACCTGAAACAGAAGAATTGATTGAATGGATCATCAGCAATTGTAAATTTCCCTTAGATAAATTGAAAATTTTAGATATCGGTACAGGTAGTGGTTGTATTCCGGTTAGTTTAAAAAGAAGAATGCGGAAGGCAGAAGTCTGGAGTTGTGATATCAGTAAGGGTGCAATAGCTGTTGCCAAAAAAAATGCGGAAGAATTAGGAGCTGAGGTCAACTTTCTTAATCTGGATTTTTTAGATAATACAACATGGTCGCAACTTCCTTCATTTAATATCATTGTTAGCAACCCTCCTTACATACCTGAAAAAGACAGGGAAACCATGCAACCTAATGTGCTAGAATATGAACCAGCAACTGCACTTTTTGTTCCTGATAATGATGCATTAGTTTTTTATAAAGCGATAGCTCAATTTGGGAAAGCACATCTTGAGAAAGACGGGAATATATTTATGGAAATCCATGAAAGTTTGGGAAGAGAAGTTACCGGGCTTTTTCAAGAAGATGGCTATTCAACAGAAATAAAAAAAGATATGCAAGAAAAAGACCGGATGGTTAAGGCCGGTCTTGTTTAAATTATTTAAGAAGTAATTGCTAGTCAATTCTCGCTACAACTTTTGCTGTATCTTTCTTAGCAATCCGCATAATACGGAACACTTCCCCATAATAAGCTGTGGTATCTGCATTAATCACAACTGTAGGTGTATCAACAAAGGCTTTGTATTTCTTTATTTCATTACGAAGCAAGGAATCAAAAACACCTGATTCAATTTTTGTAGTGCCAATATAGTATTGCTGGTTCTTATCAATAGAAACCATGATATTTTGTTTCGCCTTAACATCTTTTGTTCCTCTTGGCAGGCCAACTTTCACCACATTAGGATTAGCCAGTGTTGCCACGATAAGGAAGAACATCAAAAGGATAAAAAGAATATCATTCAATGAGTCTGTAAAAACCTCAGCAGTTTCTTCTCTATGTCTTTTTCTGAATTTCATTTTCTTTTTTTAGTACAGGGGAATTATCTACTGTTTTTATCGTGTTGGTTCCTGTAAAACATCAATGAAGTCTGATGATGCAGCTTCCATTTTATTGGCCGTTTTATCAATCTGTGTCATCAGATAACTATAACCAAGGTATGCCAACAAACCAATTACAAGACCTGTTATAGAAGTAATCAGTTTTGTATAAATACCACCTGCGATAGTACCTACTTCAAACTCATTGGAAGTTGTAATATTGGAGAACATCTGCATCAAACCCATTAAAGTACCTACGAAACCGAATATTGGAGCCGCTTTTGAAACAACAGAAAGAACACCCATGTTCTTTTCCATTTTATACATTTCCAATGTGCCTACATTATCCATGCTTTTTTCGATGGCATCAATTGGCTTGCCTATACGTTGAATTCCCTTATCAATGATTCTTGCAACAGGATTGTTTGTGTTTTTTGCAAAGTTTCTTGCGGCCGTTACATTCCCACTCATGATATTATCACGGATGATATTCATAAAGTTGGGGTCAATCTTAGATGCATTCTTGATTCCAATACTTCTTTCTGCAAATACATAAACAGCAGCCAGCAGCATCAATGCCAGCGGTATCATAATCCAGCCACCGGTCATTAATAATTCACCAAAACTTAAATAGCCATCGCCGTTTGCATCTCCGGCTACTTTTTTTGTTACTTGTGCTACCGTGTCAATAATCTGTAGTAGATCAATCATAATTATAGTTCTTTAGGTGTAAATGTAGGGCTTGCCCTTTAATTATCTTTTTTGTGTTTTCAACAGTTCTTAATAAAGTTCAATTGTATCATTATTAATGTTTCCTTGAACGAGAAAAATAGTGCCACGTTGTATAGAAAAGCTAAGTTTTAGAGGACTTTAACAAGTAGCAATAATAAAAAAGTTCAGAAAATTTATTGAAAAATAACTTCATCAATAAATCGTCCGAACCTTTGAAAGACTTTACCAGCAAGAGTTCTGCTATCCCTTTGTTCCTGCCTGCTTCACCATCAATGCCTGAATTTGCTTCATGGTACCTTCCATTCCATCAGGACTTCCATCAAGGAATATTACGTTGCCTTTACCGTATTCTGCAAAATTCTTTATTGCCTCAGTCCACATACTAAATAATATTACGTTGGTATCCAGATTAGCTTGCTTCATTTGTTCAGCAGCCTCCGACATACCGGTTGCAACTTCTTTACGGAAGAGTGCTACACCTTGCCCACGAAGACGGGCTGCTTCTTTTTCTGCTTCAGCTGCAATCTTGGTAGCATTACCATCTGCTTCTGCTGATTTTGTTTTAGTGATCAACAAAGCCTGACCTTCATTCTCCGCTGCCGCTTTCAGGTTATTACTTGCAACAACTTTACTCATAGAATCCAGGATCACTTTATCAAAAGTGATATCATTGATCTGCAAATCCTGCAAATGATATCCCCAATCTTCAAGAGAATGATCAACTTCTACTTTTACATATTCTACAATCTCCCGACGAAGTCCTAAAACTTCTGCTTGTTTTTTAGTAGCAACAAATGAACGGATGTTTCCTTCAATGGTTCTGATCAATGCCTGCATCAAGTCTCTGTCTGCAATAAATTTAAACGCCACTTTTTTTATTGTTTCTTCATTCTCATTTTGCACAGAATACAACAACATACTTTTGAAGTAAACATTCGCCTGATCTTGCGTTACTGCCTGAAACTCTAATTCAACAGAACGGTTCTGAATTGAAATTTTCTTAAATACTTTTTCCAGAATTGGTAATTTCATTCGCAAGCCAGGTCGAACTACCCGCCGGTATTTACCGAACATCGTTATTACACCTATATATCCCTGGTTGATGGTAAAGAATGAACCAAAGAAGATAATTAATATGATAAGGAACCACCAATATTCAGCTATCATTTGAAAAAAATTCATTGATTAAAAATTTAAAATGCAATGTATGATTAAAACTGATTCGTTTTTATAAAAGCTTTTAATTAACTTTTTTCTTCACAAACCATTACAAGATGAGCCATTGTTTCTACTGCCTTATTCATATCCTGAATACTGATAAACTCCAGCTTGGAATGAATAGCCTGTTCACCAGCGAATAAATTAGGACAAGGCAAACCCATAAATGAAAGACGGCTGCCATCTGTACCACCCCTGATACTCTCCATTTTTAATGTAAGACCAGCTCTTTTTATTGCTTCTTTTGCAAATTCAGTTACATGTGGATTATTATCCAATACTTCTTTCATATTCCGATATTGCTCTGTTACTTTAAATTCATAAGTAGCTTTAGGATGTGTACGAAGTCTTTCTTCGATCTGAGTTTGTAAATAATCTTCTTTCTTTTTTAATCCTGGCGTATCAAAATCCCTGATAATAAAATCAATGGTACATTTTTCTGCGATGCCTTCAATTCGAACAGGGTGAATAAATCCTTGTTTTCCTTCAGTAGACTCAGGTGAAAGCCTGTTTTTGGGTAAGGCCTGCAATATCTCACCGGCTATTTTTAAAGCATTAACCATTTTATCTTTTGCATAACCAGGATGAGCAATTACTCCGTGAATAATTACATGAACCCCGTCTGCACTAAAAGTTTCATCTTCTAATGATCCGGCTTCTCCCCCATCCAATGTATAACCAAAATCAGCACCCAGCTTTTTCATATCTACATGATTCACTCCCCTTCCCACTTCTTCATCCGGTGTAAATAATAATTTTATTTCACCATGCTTAACATCTTTATTCTGCATTAAGAAATTGGCCAGATCCATTATTTCAGCAACTCCTGCTTTATCATCAGAACCTAATAATGTTTTTCCCGAAGCAGTTATAATATCATTTCCAATTTGCGTAGACAGATATGGATATTCGCTTTTTCTCAACACTTGAGTTATATCATCCGGCAATACAATATCCTGTCCCTGGTAATTTTTATGTACGATTGGTTTAACATTTGTTCCACTGCAATCTGGTGCCGTATCTACATGAGCACAAAAACATATTACAGGAACTTTTTTATCAGTTGTTGAAGGTATTGTTGCATATACATAACCCCATTCGTCCATATGGGCATCAGTAATACTCATTTGCTGTAATTCTTCTACCAATATTTTACTGAGCTCTTTTTGCTTCTCTGTAGATGGAAAAGTTGTGGATTGCGGGTCGCTTTGCGTATCGATCTGCACATATCTTAAAAATCTTTCAGCGGCTGTAAATGCATATTTATCAAACATATCTGGTTATTTGAGGGTATCGAATATACAACTATTTCCAGTCTGTTTTTTTGTCAATATTTATTATTTTGATTATCTTTTGTATATAAACCAAAACTAATCAATATGAAAAAATGGGTAATAGGCTCCCTAGTCGGAGCAATTATTGTTTTTGGCTTACAGTTTCTAGCCTGGACAGTTTCAGGTATACATGATGCTGAAGCAAAATACACACCAGCTCAGGACACACTCCTTGGCCAGATTTCATCTGTATTAAAAGAAGATGGTATGTATATGTTACCGACCGTTCCACCAGGCTCATCTATGGAAGAACAGGAAGCATTGGGAAAAAGAATGGATGGCAAACCCTGGGCAACAGTAATGTATAAAACCGCTTATGTACATGATATGACTAGGCCATTGATAAGAGGATTTCTAATTGACCTCTTCCTTGTATTCTCGTTGATCTATATATTAACCCGTGGAGGCACTCCACCTGCAATACGGGTATTTGCCGGCTCAGTAGCCGTAGGATTATTTACATTTTTAAATGGTCCATATATGATGCACAACTGGTTCCAGGTACCAATGGAAACTATAACAGGTCATTTGATCGAAGCATTGGCTGTTTGGGGAGTAACAGGAATCTGGCTGGGATGGTGGTTGAATAAAAAATAAAGAAATAGAAAAAGCCGGCTAATATTCATTGTTAGCCGGCTTTATTATTTGGTAAAATTATTAAGGCATGATAATAATCGGACTATCACCAACAATTTCAACCAATTCAAGATCAAATGTCAGGTCTTTTCCTGCAAGCGGATGATTAGCATCTAACATTACTATTTCCTCTTTTATCTCCACTATTGATACCTGGAATTGCTGCCCCTGCTGATCACTCATCATTAAAGGCATTCCCTTTTCTAATTCCATATCCTTCGGAAAACGATCTTTAGGCATTTCAATGATCATTTCAGGATTAACAGGTCCGTAAGCTTCGTCAAAAGGGATATTGATCGTCTTTTTTTCACCTACCGCCATTCCGGTAACTCCTTCATCAAACCCTTTGATCACCATTCCACTACCAACTTCAAACTCTAATGGATCCCTACCTTCTGAAGAATCAAATGTTTCACCATTATTTAATTTACCATGATAATGTACTTTTATCTTATCTCCACTCTTTACTTGCGCCATTGTATAAATTTTTCGTATTAGAAAATAATTTTAGGCTTGAAAGGTAACTAAAATCAGCTATGCAACCGTTTAATAACATATTTTTATCTAAATAAGTAATACAGTTTTTTATTAACGGCTTAAAATCAATAAAATGAATCTGTTCAAAAATATTGTTCCCATACTTTTAATTTCAATTAATTGTTCTTCCCAAAACTCAATAAAATTAACGTCTGATCCCGGTATTCAAAAAATTCAATCTGGAGCAGAAAGACTAAATGTATATCTGCCATTGATAAAAGGAAAATCTGTTGGCATTTTTGCTAATCAAACATCAATGGTTGGAAATACACATCTTGTTGATACCCTTCAAAAACTAGGGGTTAAAATCAAAATTATTTTCGGTCCGGAACATGGTTTCAGAGGAACAGCTGATGCAGGAGAAAAAGTTGGCAATTATATAGATACTAAAACCGGCATCCCTGTGGTATCATTATATGGAAGCAAAAGAAAACCTTCTGCAGAAGATGTGAAAGATGTAGATATATTGATTTTTGATATTCAGGATGTAGGTGTTCGCTTTTATACATTTATTTCATCGCTGGAAGAATATATGGAAGCAGCTTTTGATTTTAAAATTCCATTATTGTTGCTTGACAGACCAAATCCAAATGGTCATTATGTTGATGGCCCTGTGTTGGATAAAAAATTCAAATCCTTTGTTGGAATGCAACCTATCCCAATTGTATATGGAATGACCATTGGAGAATATGCACAAATGCTGACTGGTGAAAATTGGCTTTCAGAAAAAGCCAATGCTTATGCTGATTATTTTAAACAGGTAACGCAGCATCATGTTGACACTCCATTTCATTTTTTAATAATTAAAAATGGAAATTACGATCACAAAAGCAAATATGAGTTGCCTATAAAACCATCACCAAATCTTCCTAACATACAATCTATTTATTTGTATCCTTCAACTTGCTTATTTGAAGGAACAGTTTTAAGTGAAGGAAGAGGAACTAATAAACAATTCCAGGTATTTGGTCATCCATCATTACCAAAAAACCTTTATTCATTCACCCCAAACCCAAATGAAGGAGCAAAAAATTCAAAATTGTATGGACAAGTTTGTTATGGTTGGGATTTAAGTGGCACACCGGCAGAAGTATTTGCATTAGTTGATAATCATGTTCAGTTAAAATGGTTGATAGAAGCCTATCAGTTATTTCCAGAAAAAACTAACTTCTTTTTAAAATCAAATTCATTTAACCGATTAGCCGGTAATGACATTTTAATGCAACAGATTAAAGATGGGAAATCCGAAAAAGAGATTAGAGAGAGTTGGGAGCCAAAGTTGAGTGCATATAAAACAATAAGAAAGAAATATTTGCTGTATGAGGATTTTGAATAAGTTCAATTTAATTTTCAACAAAGCATATTATTTACCTTCGCAGCAATGAAAGACTATAAATCGTTGCGAATTGTTTTTATGGGCACTCCTGAATTTGCTGTTGCTTCGCTTGATGCACTTGTAAAAACCCGATGCAATATAGTTGGAGTAATTACTGCTCCCGATAAACCTGGTGGAAGAGGAATGCAATTACAACAAAGTGCAGTAAAGAAATATGCCTTAGAAAATAATTTAAAGATTCT
>JAHEMN010000109.1 GCA_024643645.1 Chitinophagaceae bacterium
ATTAATGTATCTAATATTTCATCAGTGTGTGATGGATCATGATGTGCAAGTAAAAGCGTTTTAACTTCAGAAATCGATGAAAAATAAATAGCATCTTCCATACTGGAATGTCCCCACCCGACTCTTTCATTATATTCCTTCGAAGTATATTGAGCATCATGTAATAATATATCAGCTTTTTCCGCCAGATCTATTCCTGATATCCATTTTTTGTCTGATGAAATCCCTTTCAAACCAAGTGCCGGTTCATGATCAGGAATGTACGTAAAAACTTTGCTGCTTTGTTGAATCCTGAAACCTACTGTAGGGCCAGGATGAATAACATAACGGGATAAGATGGAAAAAGGACCAATGTTAAAAGAGCTTTTATGAATTTCGTGAAATTCTAATTTGCAAGGAAGATCCCGTATATGAACGGGAAATAAAGGAGGAGACAGATACCTGCTAAGTCTGGATTGTAAAGATTGGCGGCTACTGACAGGCCCCCAAATATGTACTTCCATAGCAGGGTCAAAAAGAGGTTTAAAAAAACCAAGCCCTTGTATATGGTCGAAATGTAAATGTGTTAATAAGATATCTATCCTGTTATTCATTGGCCTGTTACCAGTATTTGAATTTCGCATACCACTGCCAGCATCCAATACTAGTTGCCATCCATCTGCAGTTACATCAATGCAGGATGTATTTCCTCCATACTTTTCTGTTTCGGGGCCAGATGTGGGTATGGAACCACGAACACCCCTTATATTTATTTTCATTCGTCTTTTGAATCCCAGAATAATGCAACTGCACCAAGGAAAGCAGAGGCTCTTCCAAGAATAGGATAAGAGGTAACAGAAATTTTTTCAATATTTCCACTAAGATTTTCTATATAAAATGTTTTGTGATAGGGCTTGCAATTCTTTAGCGTTTTAACCAGTGGTAATTCTTCTGGGGGAAGTGCATTTCCCATTTCATCCATTGGATTAAAAATGGTTGACCATTCTGAAGCAGGCATCTCTCCTGTTTCATCATATCGTTTTCCAAGGATTGGCTCTGCGGGTTCATTATAGTAAATAAGATTTCCCTTTCTATCAGTAATAAAAACCGGTATAGAAAGGCAATCCGCCAATTGACGGTTCAATATCATTTCAATTTCATATGCCATCACAAAAGTTTTATAGCAGATGCTTACTCTAAATATAAACTAAAATGAAGAAGAATTAAAATATAAGAATGATCAAAATAGACGTATCGTACTGTTTCCAGTAGTTGAATATTCGGAAATCCTTTATAAACAATAAGTAAGCATTTTAAGAAAGGATAAAAAAATAAGCAAACTTTTATTTTTTACTGAAATAGTAACGTTTGTATTCATACTCATCCGGAGGGCCGGCAGCAATATCTATATAAGGATTTTTTTCAAAGGTCATAATGGTTGAAGCAAAAGTGAAGCCGAATCCATTATTGTTATTCGTTCGGCAAACAGGGTTGTTCTTATTATCTCTTGAACGAAGCGTTTCTTTAATTAGAGAATCAGTGATTGTATCATGCTTTTTCATTCTTTTTTCTACTGCAGCAAAACGAAGGTAACTATTCGAATTAAGTGGTTTTAATTTTTCATCAGCATCCGGATCAAAAGCTTTAAACCAGGGTTTGATATCATTATTAATAACAGGATGGTTGGTATGATAAACTGTTCCGTTTTTATTTTTAGGATCAAACCGTATTACATTATTGGCAGAAGCTTCAAAATCAAAAACTTCACCTTTTATGCCAATGATATAGTTTTGGCCGGATGCATGATTGACCTTTTGTATAAATTGAAGTAAATCATCTTTGTTTTCTGAATTTAATATTCGACGAATAACAAAAGCTACCGGTAAGCCTTTTGCTGATGCTTTTAATTGCATCAACGTATTGACGCAAACACCTATACCGGATTCGTTTATCCCGTTTAAAGCAATCAGACCAGGATAAGTTAATATAAGTTGTTCAGGACTGTTTTCTGTTCCTGATAATCGCATGAGTACCTGAAAGCCATCTGTATAATTTTCAAGATCCATGTTTTGTGAAATATAACCCGGGTTACCGTTTTTTGCAGGAACGCCTAATCCACTGCAATGATGATTTTTTATATCATCGATAAAAACCCAGAACTCATCAAGTAAATTGAGTATCATAACATCATTGAAAGGTTGAACTGCACCATCTGCAATTCCTTTCACTTCTTCATAAAGATCAGGAGTCCATTTTTTTATTGCTTCTGTAAAATTTGCATATGCAAAAAATTCCTTTAGAACCGAATCTGCATTTTTCCCTAATGAAATTTCAGTATTCGCTTTCCACTTTTCAATGATCGATGCAATTTCAGTTTTTAATAATTTACCATGCTGTAGTCCAGCCTCATAACCAGACCCAGTAATGCTGATCTCCTTAATATTTCTTGTTGTAGTTTCTGATTTTCCTGTATTGACTTCTGCAGTTTTATTATTGGATGAAAACTTACATGATGCAAGAACCAGTAAACTAATAATAAGGAATGATGTTTTTTTCATATTCATTAAGATAAAAAATTAATAAGAATATAAATTGCACTAAAATGTATAAACTATTTTGTCAATCTGTAAATAAGTAAAGCCGTTCTTTTTATAAGTTTTGGATATTCGTTTAAGTTAATAGTTTCTCCTGGTGCATGTGCTCCTTTACCAGACGCACCTAATCCATCAATACAATCAACATAATCAGCAACATAAGAAATATCGCCGGCCCCTCTTGATCCCGGGTTGCCCGGATTTACTTTGCCATATCCTAATGTAATACTTACATCACTTAGTGCCGCAGCTAATGCATTATTACCTGCAGTTGGTGGCATTGAAGGAATACCATCTTTAAAAGCTATTGATGCTTTTGTTCCTTTTAGATTTTCTGCAACTATCTTCCGCATTGTTTCTCTTGCAATTTCCTTTTGTTCATTAGTAAGAAAACGAAGGTCTCCTGCAACAACGGTTTTTGGGGAAACAATATTTGTTTTACCTGCTGCTTCACCTCTTTGTGCAGATTTATCATAAGTCATTTCTGAGCCACCAATAAAAATTCCCGGATTAAAGGTGAGGTATTCTTCCATGCTAAGTTTTTCACGAAACGTATTGATGATTCTTGCAGCTTCATAAATAGAACCATAACCTGCATTACCAAATACTCCAGAGGAATGTGCCTGTTTTGCTTCTACATCAAGTTGCCAACTGCTTGAACCCCGACGGGCAGTCGCTACAATATTCATATTACTGGCAGTTTCAAAACCAAGAGCAATATCATGTTGTTTTGCCCTTTCAATAAAATCACCTCTTGTTATTGATTTAGGATTTCCTGCTTCTTCTTCATCACCAGTAAAATAAACGGTGATGGACACGTCGTCAAGCAGTTTTTGTTCGTATAAACTTTTTAATGCAGCAATTACTAATACATCGCCACCTTTCATATCATTGATACCTTGTCCGGTTGCTGTACTGTCATTTATCATTGTAAATGGATTAGGAGGCATATCGGGTTCAAAAACAGTATCGAGATGGCCAATTAAAAACAACTTCTTCCCCTTTTTCCCTTTTCGAAAAGCCACAAGATGCCCGGCTCTTTTTACCGAATCAGGCATGGAAATCCATTCTATGGTAAAGCCCATTGCTTTCAACTCATTGGCATATAATGAACCAACTTTTTTTACACCTTCAATATTAAAGGTGCCACTGTTTATATCAACAGACTCCTTTAAAAGGTTGATAGTTGAAGGCATATTTTTCTCTATCGAATTAATGATTTTTTTATCAACCTTACTGAGAGATTGAGTTACTCCTTTAGTAATAAAAAGTAAAAAAAAGAAGGATACTAATATTTTTTTCATGAAGAAATTTCTTTTATATCAGAAAGGTAATTCTTTCTGATATAACTATTTAATCGATATTTTTTGAATTTTTTATTGGGAGTTGGATTGTAAAATACTACTGATTAATATTTAGTTTCTTTTTCCTTTTGATTTTAATTAAATTGAAAGTATTCTTTAACAAAAATATTTAGCATGAAAAAGAAATTATTTGGGTTTGCATTGGGAATTGCAATGGTTGTATTAACATCAATTAACTTAAATGCACAGGAAGGTTTTATTGGAGAAGTAAGAATGTTTGCCGGCAATTTTGCACCAAGGGGTTGGGCATTTTGTGACGGGCAGTTGCTGTCTATTGCACAAAACAGTGCTTTATTTTCTATTGTAGGAACAATGTATGGCGGAGATGGCAGAACAACATTTGGATTACCTGATCTGAGAGGAAGAACAGCAATAGGAGTAGGCAATGGACCAGGTCTATCACCTGTAATGCAAGGACAAAAAACAGGAACCGAAAATGTCACACTAACAAATGCAAATTTACCAGGTCAGTCTGGTAGTGTTGGAGGAATTGGAGAGGTTGGGATAAAAAGTCAAAAAAATAATGCTGACCTGAACGTTCTGGTTAAATCAAATACACCCGGAGCCATACCCGTTACAACGATAACTACTGGTGGTTCAGGAGGAAGTAATCAACCTGTTAATAATATGCAACCATCTCTTGGTATTAGATATATAATTTGTTTAACGGGAATTTTCCCATCACGAAGTTAAAAAGCTTATCTTAACGCATCTTTTAACCAAACCAAAAATAAGTTTATGAAAAGTAAATTTCAATTAGCAATTATGCTAATAGCTTCCACAATGTTTTTCACTTCCTGTTCTACTCCAGCGGAAAAAGCTGAAGCAGTTGATATGGACAAACTAAAAGTAGAGATACAGGCAATGGAAGATGCTTTTGCTGCCGGAGAAAAGGCAAAAGATGTTGATGCAGTTGCAGCATATTACAGTGATAATGCTACCAGCTTTAACAGGAATGAACCACCATCTGTTGGAATGGCTGCTATTAAAGAGAAAATTGCAAAAAACCTGGCTCAGGATACTACAGGAGAATATAATGTTTACAAAGTTGTAGACCTTTATGCTGCAGGTGATATGGCAGTGGAGATCGGCTCATGGGATAAATTTGATGCTTCTGGAGCAAAAATGGAAAATGGATATTATATGTCTTATTTTGAAAAGAGAGACGGTAAATATAAATGTGTAAGAGATATGTCAGTTACTGAAAGTCCGGCTAAATCACCGATGTAAGAAATCGGTTTAGATAATTGAAGATGGAGTCTGTTAACTGCAGACTCCTTTTTTTTGAAAATCTTATTGTGAATAATCTTTAAGTTGTGCTAAGAGTTCAATAAACCGTGGTTCATTTCTGATCGATTCCAGGTTGCTGTCGTTCTCATACCAACCACGCAATGTCAAACCTTTTTGGTAAGATCTTTCCAGGCAATTTAGTGCTTCGTTTTTCATTTCTAGTAAAGCATAAATACATCCTGCATTATATAAAAGCATAGAATCTTCAGGTTCGATTAATAATGCCCTTTGTAATAACTTTTTGCTTTTATCTTTTTGATCGAGAAATACCAATGCATTTGAAGTTAGATACAATGCTCTGGTATCACCCGGATTTAGTTCGATCCATTTTTCTGCAATGGCAACTCCTCGTTGCCTTAAAGTTTTTGCTAGATCTTTTGAGCCAATATCATCATATGCCTGGGCCGCAAGTAAAATGGATTGATAGTCTTCAGGTTCTACCCTGTTAGCTTGTTCAAATGCCCGGGCAGCTTTGTCAAGTTTTCCTACTACGAAACAGGTTCTGCCATAGTGATACCAGCCAAGGAAAAGCGTTGGGTCCCTTTCTATTGCATACAGAAATAATTTTTCTGCTTCAGGAAATTTTTGACGGAGCGACATCACAATTCCTCTTGATACGTATCCCTCTGCCAGATTTGGATCAAGTTTTATTGCCTTTTCACTTGCTTTATCCGCTTTCTCCAATGTTTCTTTTAACCTTGATTTGTGTTGAAATTGATAAGAATAGCAATCTGCAATTCCTGCATAGGCTAATGCATAATTTTTATCTGATTCTATTGCTTTATCAAACATCTGTAGTGCAAGTTCACTTCCTCTTGTGCTGAACTGTAAATAAAAACGACGACCTCTTAAATAATAATCATAGGCCTCTGCATTTTTAGATTGCCTTTTATTTAGTGAATCTAATTGTTCAGGGATAAGATTACATTCAAGTGATTCTGTGATCTTCCTTGTTATATCTTTTTGTGTTTCAAGCAGATCTTCTTTTTTACTATCATATTGACCAGACCAGATATTCAGACCTGATTTTGTATCAACCAATTCAACGGAAATTCTTGTATTGCCGTTGCTACTCTTCACCCTTCCTTCCAATACTGAATTCACATTTAATTTCTGACCGATTTGTTTTGCATTAAAGCCTTCTTTTTTAATGGAAAAAGAGGAAGATCTGGAAGCTACTCTAAGGCCTTGCACTTTTCCCAGGGCAATAATGATCTCTTCTGCAATACCATTTCCCAGGTATTCATTTTCAGCATCGTTACTCATATTTAAAAAAGGAAGTACTGCGATCTTTTTTTCATCAGGATCAATGCGGGGTTTATTATGGTCATTTATTATACCGGTAATGTTAAGTTGAAAGATCTCAACCGGCTCATCAAAATCTTTAAGAACATAACTACCCAATTTTTTAATTTGAAGTTCATTAGGCAAAATATCTTTTATAATTTCCTGTGTTGCTTTTGACAATAATACCTGACCGCCAAAAGCTGCATTACATATCCGGGATGCAAAATGAACTTCAACACCTGTATATCCTGTTTTAGAGGATAGAGCAATACCTGTATGTAAACCCATTCGGACCTTAAGCCCAATTTTTTTTGCCCAACTCTCTGTATAGAATTTTTTTTGAATTTCAGCCGCTGCTGATACAGCTTGTTTAGCATCTTGAAAAGTAATAAAGAATCCATCTCCTGCTGTATCAACTTCTTGTCCATTATATTTTTTAATGGTTTCCCGTATAACGGATCGATGATGTTCTAATAGTTCTGGATATTTTTCCAGGTGCTGTTGTGCTAATCTTGTCGAATGTTCGATATCGCTGAATAAAAATGTAATTATTTCCTGTTGGCTCATCGTAAATAGTTTTATTACTATATAACTAAAATGAAAAGCTTTAATAGAAGACAAATTATTTTCGAATAGTAAAACAAGTTTGTCTTAAACTTTGATTTTCTATATAGTATCTCATTAATATAAGAGCCTTAATTAATTGATTAAAAGTTACTACATTTTCAGGAATATTGATCAATCCTTTTGATCATAGGTATGGAAATTCAATCTGGAAGGGGAATGAAATAGAAATTATAGCTTATGAGTAATGAACTAATTATGTGTTAATTATTATATACGTTTTTTTGGAAGATATTATCCTTCTAATAGGTGTGAAATATCAGAATCTGCTATCAGATCATATTTTTCTGATGTATTATTTGCCCACTTAAACAGCAATGCATTCGAGATGCCGATTATTTTCAATTGATTATTTTCTAATAATAGTGCGGTGCCTTCGGGAAGAGCAATGATTTTTTTTGAAGGATTTAGTTGTAGAAACTCAGCCAATCGCTGGTCTCTTGTTTCTCCATTAAAGCCAGATATAGGTTGATTATAATAATGCGGATTGATCTGAAATGGGAAAAAGGAAAGTGCGGTAAAGTTTCCCGGATTAATTATCGGCATATCATTACTTGTACAAATTGTAGCGCCGGTAATGTTTGAACCGGCACTCCATCCTATAAAGGGAGTTCCTGTATTTATTTTTTCCTTTATAATCTCCAAAATCTCTAATGAATAAAGATCATGCAATAGTTTAAATGTATTGCCGCCACCAACCATTATCGCATCTGCCTTATCAATAACAGATGCTGCATTTGTTGTATTGGCTGTATGAATGATATAAGGAGTTATTTTAAGGGCTGCTTTTACTTTTGAGGTATAGTTTTCATAATTAGTATCTACAGATGCAAATGGGATAAAGGCGATATTTAATTGTTCCTTTCCGAGAAAATTTTCAATGACCGGTGCTGCTGTTTCAAGATAAGTGCCATTTCCTTCTCTGGAACTGCTGAATGCTAAAATTCTTTTATTCATGCGGGGAAGGTAAAAAATATTATTAGTTGAATTATATCAGTATTAAAATGAAGGCTATTTCAAAAAGAAACTAATTTATCAATCGATCAATTCATTTCAAATACGGTTGCTGATTTTGCTTTTACTGTTATACCAGATTGAATTTTAAATTGCTCTTTAGTAAGTATGTTGGTAGCGGTTTTTTTATTTTCAAGGATCTCTTCAAAATTTTTTAAATCAAGAGTTATCGCTTTTTCATTTCTATTCATTACTACCATAATCGTTTTATCGGATGTATATCTGAAATAAACATAGATGCCATTGAATGGAGCAAAATGCAGTGTTTTTCCATTGGCAATTACTGGATTTTTCTTTCTCCAGTTGAGTAGTTGTTTCAGGTAAGATTGTATGTTGGACTGGTCAGCAGACAGACCCTCTCCGGTAAAGGCATTCACTTTATCATTCTTCCATCCCCCGGGAAAATCACTTCTGATAATTCCATGATTACCGGGAGAAGCAGTATTCTCTGCTAAAATTTCTGTGCCATAATAAATTTGAGGTATTCCTCTTATGGTCAATAGATAAGTTAATGCCATTTGAACCAGATCTACATCGTTGTTGAGTTGTGTAAAAAGCCGATCCATATCATGGTTATCACCAAAAATTAAAATATCATCAGGAGAAGGATAAATAAAATCGTTTGCCAAAGCCTCATAAAGAGTTATCAATCCTTTGGTATTATATTGATCACCTTTTTCAGTTAAACTTTTTATCAAGGATGCATGTAAAGGAAAATCCATTACTGACTGTAAACAATTGGTAAATCCATCTCGATTTTTCATTCCACGTTGCCAGTAAGAAGTAATGATCGGGTTTAAGCTCCATTCTTCCCCAACAATACTAAAATCAGGATATTCATTCATTATTGAACAGGTCCATTTAGTAAGGAGTTTTTTATCAGAATATGGATAAGTGTCCTGACGTATTCCTCCCAGATGCAACGTTTCGATCCACCAGATAGAACTTTGAATAAGATAATTAGCCATAAATGGATTTTCGCCATTCATATCTGGCATGGAGGTTACAAACCAGCCTTTTGTCATTAAAGCTTTATCATATTTTGACGCATAGGGGTCTTGGTTAGTAGTTCTGTGATGAGTAGTAAGCTGTAAACTATCCTGATAGTTTAACCAATTGTGGAAAGGCTTGTCATTCATCCACCAATAGTTACTGCCGATGTGATTGATAACATCATCAAAGATCAATTTTATCCCTTTTTGTTTTGCTTTTGAAGACAGCTCTTTGTATTCATCTATAGAACCAAACCGGGGATCTGTTTTGTAACGATCAGTAATAGAATAGCCGTGATATGAATAAGATGCCATATCGTTTTCTAGCATCGGTTGAGGCCAAATAGCTGTAAAGCCCATTTCACTGATGTAATCCAGGTGATCGATGATGCCTCTGATATCTCCTCCATGTCGGCCACCCGGTTTCGATCTGTCAACTTTGTTTTCCCGTAAACCGGTAACAATATCATTGGTTTCATCGCCATTTGCAAAACGGTCAGGAGTTATTAAATAGATCACATCAGATGAATTGAATCCTTTTGTCGCTGCTGCACCTTCTTCTCTTTTAAATAAATTATACTTGTATGTTTCAACTGTTTTATTATTTTTTTTAAACGTAATCGTAAATGATCCCGGCTTTGTAGTTTTAGAGATCAGGAGATCCAGAAAAATATAATTTTTACTATCTGCTTTATGTATTTTTTGAATAGTTACACCGGGATAATTTATTGATGGTGTTGTTTCTCCAATATTAGTTCCATTTATTAGTAATTGCAGTGCAGGATTTTTCATGCCTACCCACCAGTTCAATGGCTCTACATGGTTGATTTGTGCTTGTGCTGTAAATAGAGTAAATACAAAGACAAACAATAGTAACGGAAGTCGTTTCATTGATTTTTATTATTCAATTAAAAGATACGATCTTAAGATATAGTTGCTTCTTATTAAATGCAGATCGTTTATTAACTGAAAGATAAATAATTGAGAGGAGAAATTGAATTATACAATAGGCGCAGATTGAAAATATTACTCAGGTAGTATACGCCTCACTGTTTTAAGAATTT
>JAHEMN010000110.1 GCA_024643645.1 Chitinophagaceae bacterium
TAAATGGCGTTCAAAATAATCTATGAGAGGTTGAATGTTCATTTTTAGAGTTACCTACAATATAATATTTTTTGTCTGGCTGCAGAGAATCGGAAAGTATCCAACGGCATAGCCTGCAACGGGCGGGGCTTTATGCTGGCGGGGAAATAGTATTCCGTCCAGCCCGGAACTGAAGCCCAATATTGATTTAAAAGTACAAGTTAAGAACTAAAGTTGATTAGAATTCCGTCCAGCCCAGATGAAGTACAACAGCGAGTTACAGCCGATTGATACAATGTCATGCCCCGCTTGCATAAAACCCGATGTTGTACGCATACCCAGCATAATTAATAGGGTTTTAAATTTTGATTATATAATTTAAGTCTTTCTGCAAGATGACGGTCAACATTTAAGGTATCAGAAGTATAACTACAACAAGTTTTTTTTGTCTTTAAATCATAAATTGCATACATAATATTAGGATCAACAAAGGAGAGATAAATAATACTGTCATGCGAGCCTGTGTAAAAATCCTTTGCATCAGAGCGATCAAAGTCACTTGTACCAATTAAAAGATTCATTGGACTAAGAACATTATCATCTTTATCTACAATTTCAAAATAAATCCCTACAACAGAATCGAATTTGTCTTCTTGATAAACTTTAAAAAAGACATTGTCAATATTGGGAATTGACAATTCCCCTAAAAATCTAGGCTCTTTCCTATTATTACATGATGTAAAAAAAAATGTAATTAGCAAAATCTTAAACCAAATGATTTTGGGTATTGACATTTTATTAATGTTTTTGTAAACGCAATTGAAGTTAATATGTATTTGCAAAGAATTTAAAAAAATCCCTAAATATGTAGAGAGGTTCTTTTGGGTTGCGAACAACACATAAATATACGACACAAAAACTCTTATCGACAAATTTTCAGCCTTGAAAATCAATTGATTGCCGTTCGCCACCTTCATTGCAGTTGCAGCAATACAAAAATTGTTTTTTACCTCTTCGCCATCTTCACCTGCCTGCCGGCAGGCAGGTTGCAGAAGACTTTCGTAGTTAAACATCTATACTTACTGTTTCATTTGTCACCTTATTTAGAAGAGAATCCTAAATTTTAAATGCCTATCTTCGCTTACTCCACGTAGATGACACGGCAAGTTGTAAGCCGGTGGTACATTCTCCTTCGCATTTTATTACTAAAAAGTATAAAGTATAATGCTCGGAGAAGGGACATAAAACTTTCGCTGATTCAGACCCTACAACATCTTAGCCAGCTTTCATATTTAATTAATTATTATAATGGCTTTTAAGCAATTAAAAATTATTGAGCCTATCCTTAAGGCAGTGGCCGCAGAAGGATACACTATTCCAACACCCATTCAGCAACAGGCAATTCCATTGGTATTGCAACGTAAAGATCTGCTGGGTTGTGCTCAAACAGGTACAGGTAAAACAGCAGCATTTGCTATTCCTATTCTGCAGATACTGCATGAGCAGAAACCATTGCCTCATGGAATTAAAGTATTAATATTAACACCCACCAGGGAACTTGCTATACAGATAGATGAAAGCTTTGCAGCTTATGGCCGGCATACCGGTATACGCCATTCGGTGATTTTTGGCGGCGTATCACAGTTACATCAAACCAATGCTTTAAAAAGGGGAGTAGACATTTTAGTGGCTACACCTGGCCGTTTACTCGATCTGATGAATCAGGGTTTTATCAATTTAAAACACCTGCAGATCTTTGTATTGGATGAAGCAGATCGTATGCTCGATATGGGTTTCATTCATGATGTAAAAAAAGTGATCGCTAAACTGCCTGCCAAAAGGCAAACACTTTTCTTTTCAGCAACCATGCCACCAGAAATTCAGAAACTGGCAAATGTATTATTAACGAATCCAGCAAAAGTAGAAGTAACCCCTCCTTCCACCACTGTAGAAAAAATAGATCAAAGTCTTTATTATGTCAACAAGCAGGAAAAACCTGAATTGCTGAAACATCTTTTAAATGATACTAATATAAAAAGTGCATTGGTATTTAGCCGTACAAAACATGGCGCCAATAAAGTGGTAAAGATTCTGGACAAAGCAGGGGTGCAATCAGCGGCTATACACGGAAATAAATCTCAAGTAGCAAGACAAAAAGCATTGAGTGATTTTAAAGAAGGAAAGATAAGGGTATTAGTAGCAACTGATATTGCCGCAAGAGGAATTGATATTGATGAACTAACCCATGTATTTAATTTTGACCTTCCTGATGTACCTGAAACTTATGTTCATCGCATTGGTCGTACAGGAAGAGCCGGAAATTCTGGTATCGCTATTTCTTTTTGCAGTGGAGATGAAAGAACAGAGCTAAGAGATATTCAAAAACTGATCGGACTTACAATTCCTTTGGTAAAAGAACATCCCTTTGTTGCGAATGCAAATAATAATAATACAGTACAGCCAGTTATACAAAGGCCAACACAACAACAGCGTTCATTTAAGCCCAAGCGGAATTTCCAATCGCAGGCTGCGAGGAACGGAAATAGCTCAGGCAGGAAATATGGACCTCAACGTAGCGGTAGCCGTTAATTTTATTTAAGATCTCTTTTACTATTAATGCGGTAACAGATCGCCCAGATTAAAGCTGTAAGAATTATGGAAAGAATTACATGTTGGCTAATTAGGGAGAGTGATTTCTCATATCCTTCTTCATCAATTTTTCCCATAAATGCCGGTATTGGGATCATTCTGTCAGATATTTCCAATGGCATATATCTGCCTATATCATTTGCATACACTTTTCCGAATCCAACTACAATGTTTTCGAAAATAATATAATAAAAAAGAAATACACCTAACGCCATAAAAGATTTACGGATAAGAAAACCGATCAGAAAGGCAATCGATAGTTGTGCAAAAGTTTGTAATGCAAATAAACCGATATAGTAAGCCTGGCTCCAGTTATCAGTAATGAGTCTTTCCTGGTTTGAAAAACCGGTAACTAATGCAACAGCAGTATAAAGCATTGTTATGATAACAGAAATTAATAATACATCTACCAGTTTACTGCTTATAAATTGATTACGGCTCCATCCGTCAATAATATTCTGACGATGCGTTCTGAAAGAATATTCATTACTAATGAACATAATAACTACAACAGCAGGAATAAAAATAAACCAGGAAGAAAAATAGGCTACCGTATGCCATGCTTCTGGAAAAGAAAAAGGATTTCCAAGTGCCATTTTAGCCAATTCACCGGCTCTTGAGGGTTTGCTGGTAATATCTTCATAGATCTTATAAAAAATAAAATTTATACCGGGATAGGAGAGTGCCGTCAATATCATGATCCACCAAAAAGCATTATACTTTTTCATCTTCAGCCATTCTGTTCTTATAAGTGTTGTCATATAGTATCTTTTAGCTTCTTAATATCTGTATGGAGTTTGGAATAATATATTTAAAGGAATCAGTTATTGGTTAGTTCGAAGAATCTGGTTTCCAGTCTTTTCTTTCTTAATATTAATTGAGTAAGTGTAATTCCGTTGTCAAAACAAAATCTGTTTATGTCTTCCATCTTTGCAGATCCTTTTGGTAGGATGATCTGTACCGTTTTTGTTTTTTCATCAATAGTAACTTTTTCACTTAATTGTTTAAGGATGTTTGCTAAAGTGCCAAGATCAGCGGCACTTACTTCAACAACATCTTCATCCATTAAAATTTCTTCTACTGGTCCTGTGGTAATAAGATTCCCGGTTTTTAATATGGCCGCATGAGTGCAAACTTTTTCTACTTCATCCAGTAAGTGACTGGCCATAATAATGGTATGCCCCTGGTCTCTAAGCTCAACAATAAGATTTCTTATTTCAGCTATTCCCTCAGGGTCTAATCCATTTGTTGGTTCATCAAGCACCAATACTTTAGGACTGCCTAATAACGAAGCACCGATCGCCAGGCGTTGTTTCATACCCAAACTGTATGTTTTAAATTTACTCAGGCGACGATCATACAGGTTTACCTTTTTCAATACCTCTAAAATTTCATTATTAGAACCCCTTCCACTAATGGCTTGTGTGATCTTTAAATTATCAACTGCAGACAGGTAAGTATAAAAATTGGGAGTTTCCAGTAAGGAGCCAATTCTTTTACGCTGATCCGGCGACCCACCTGGATTACCAAACCAGAAGAAATCTCCTTTATTGGCACGGAGTACATCCATTACAATTCCAAGTAAAGTTGTCTTGCCGCTTCCATTAGGTCCGAGAATGCCGAATACACTACCTTGTGGTACATCAAAAGAAACACCATTCAGAGCCCTTACTTTTCCATAGCTTTTTTGAATATCTTTTAATGAAAGAACTACACTCATAGTGAAAAATTTAGGCTTGAAGGTAAAAGAATTCAGGGTAAAACAGGAACAATAATGGTATGCGGTTGTTAATTATGTATTATGAACCAATTTCTAATTTAAATGGCAACAATTTTAATTACAGGAGGAACAGGTTTGGTAGGAAATGCTCTAACCAATGCATTATTACAAAAAGGGCATCATATTAT
Organism: Chitinophagaceae bacterium; assembly: GCA_024643645.1. Taxonomy (GTDB): domain Bacteria; phylum Bacteroidota; class Bacteroidia; order Chitinophagales; family Chitinophagaceae; genus JJ008. The sequence continues at coordinate 4,537 of JAHEMN010000110.1, forward strand.
TATTCTTACCCGTCAAAAAGATAAGCAATCTGGTATTTCGAATTTAAGTTATGCAACATGGGATGTGGAGAAAATGCAAATGGATGAAGAAGCAATAACACAGGCTGATTACATTATTCACTTAGCTGGTGCAGGAGTAGCAGATAAAAGATGGACTGCTAAAAGAAAAAAAGAAATTCTTGACAGCCGTGTAAAAAGCGGAGAGTTGTTAGTACAAAGTCTGAAAACTATTTCTAATCAAGTAAAAGCATTGGTGAGTGCTTCGGCAATTGGCTGGTATGGCGCTGATCCTGAAATCCCAAATCCAAATCCGTTCAAAGAAGATGATGTATCGTCAGATGATTTTTTGGGAAAAACCTGTAAGTTGTGGGAGGAGAGTCTTAATCCACTAGCTTCTTCAGGTATTCGCTTAGTTAAGTTACGTACCGGAATTGTTTTGAGTAAAAAAGGTGGCGCATTAAAAGAATTTTTAAAGCCATTACAATTCCGGGTAGCAGCAATATTAGGTAATGGTAAGCAAATTATCAGCTGGATACATATTGATGATCTGGTGAATATGTTTATTGCGGCTATTGAAAATGAAAATTTGAATGGCGTATATAATGCTGTAGCACCGAATCCTGTTTCTAACAAAGAATTGACTTTAGCATTGGCAAGAGCCAAATACAAATTCTTTATACCTTTTTATGTGCCTTCTTTCATTTTAAAATTCATGTTGGGAGAAATGAGTATTGAAGTGTTGAAGAGTGCAACGGTGAGTGCAGAAAAAATTATTAATGCGGGGTTTCATTTCAATTACTCTACGATTGAAAATGCCGTATCGCCTGAAGCCTTGTCATAATAAATCATTACTGTCTAATGAGGCATGATCGGGGTGCCAGTAATTAGTGAACTCTCCAAGTACTGATTTTCCGTTTTCAAAATCAAGCTTATGCAGTTTTAGTTGTTCGATATCTTCCTGTTTTACTTTTCTGTATATGGGATGCATTGTTCCGCCTTTGGTACCGGCTGCTTTATCTGGTTCGTATTGATATTGTGGATCAACTAAAGTGCCTCTCGGGTACATGATACCCGGTACTCCTTTACCCCTTATATCAATATCATGTGGATGATTCAGACCTAATGTATGTCCATATTCATGTGCGGCCGTAGTTGAACCTTTGTATAGATTTTCTAATTTAAAATATCCGCTATTACAACCCAGGCCATCTACAAATGAAATATTTCCCTGAGCATATTCTTCTATCCTGAAATAATTATTGCGGGGATCAAGGTTTTTATAAATATCGATATCATTTAAATCTGGTTGAAAAGATGAAGTGACTTTAAATCGGACAGAATAAACAGTGTTATCCAATTTCACTGTACCATTCGGCTCATTCCACATCGATTCAATTTCTTCTCCAATCATTGCTGTCACTGTTTCATTTGCAGCATTTCCATAAGTTATGATATTAGAGTAAATGACCAGTAAACGGTTTTCAAGTTCAGCAGATCCCATTTATATTATTGTAATTTTTATTTAATATCGGTTTTTTTTATCCAGCCATACATGAATTTTCCATCTGTCGTTATATACTCAGTATACATATTTTTTTCATTTTCGGTGATATTGAGAATTGCAGTCCCTTTTACAAAAAATTCTGATTTGGGATAGAAGCAGTTCTCGTCTTTGTATAATTGTACTTTGTTTTTTAAAGAAATGGTTGGTGAAGAATAATATTCTTTCTGCAACCAGGCGTTATCAAATTTTGGTTGTACTATATCTCTTTTATATTCTCCATCAGCATGAACTGCATTTCCAAAGCCACAATTAAACGAAGTTGACTGGCTATTGATCGTTATTGTATTATCAGCTATTTTAAATTTAAGGATACATGGAAGATCAGCATCTTCAAATGTATTATCAAATGATGCGGTATCATTTACAAAAGTGATAGTACCATCTGTTTCTCCTACATTATAATTGGGCCAACCCAATGTAACATCCAGCCAGAAGCGGTATTGGTTCCCGTTCATTTTCAACAATGCTAATTGGCCACTTGGTCCTTTGTCTTTTTCTGTATCCGGCGGATTGCCCTTTGGTTTAAAGGAGTAGCTATAAAGTCCGGAATAATTTGTTTGTCCGAAAATGGAAATAGCGAAGATCATTAAAACTGAAAACAACAATATTTTTTTCATATGTGTTTTTTTAATGCAAATGAAAAGTCAATTATCTGAAACGATCAAACTAAATATACTAAGAAAATAAGGATGACTCTTTTTATTGCAGGAATTTCCCTTCCAGGTAATATAAATAAAAGTGGTTTAAGCAAAAAAAACACATAGAATATTGCTCTATGTGTTTCAAAAATATCTTTTGAGATTTAATTATACCTAGTTTCTTATCGGTCTACCACTTTTCAATACACTTTGGATCCTTTCCAGGGTTTTCTTTTCACCACAAAGTGAAAGGAATGCTTCTCTTTCCAGGTCGAGTAAGTATTGTTCTGAAACCAACGTTTGCTCACTCAGATCACCACCACACATTACATAAGCCAGTTTCTTTGCAACAACTGAATCATGTTCTGTTGCATAATTAGCTGTTCTCATAGCATGTATGCCGGCATACAGAGCACCCAACGCAGACTGGCCAAGCACTTTAATATCTTTTCGCTGAACCGGTGTTGTATAACCGCTATCGAAGATCTCAATCACTGATTTTTTTGCTTCAGCAATTCTTCTACCCTGATTCATAACTACCTCGTCTAATCCTTTTCTGTAAACACCCAGCCCAAAAGCTTCTGCTGCAGAAGTTGCAACTTTCGCAGTTGCAATAGAGAGGAATCTGTTTTTTAAAGTAATTGTTTCCGGTTCATCTTCATGCATCTCATCTGAAGCTCTCAATACGAATTCTTTGGTACCACCACCACCAGGAATCAAGCCCACACCTAATTCTACAAGGCCGGTATAGGTTTCTGCTGCAGGGCAGCATTTATCAGAATGTAAACTCAACTCACAGGCGCCACCTAATGCTAAACCATGTGGTGCAGTTACAACCGGTATGGAAGAATACCTTGCCCGCATCATTGTATTCTGGAATAAACGAATGGCCATATCCAGTTCATCATATTCCTGATCGATCGCCAGCATAAAGATCATTCCTACATTGGCACCGGCAGAAAAATTTGGCCCTTCATTGGCAATCACTAATCCTTTATAATTTTTTTCTGCTTTGTCAATCGCAGTTTGAATACCACTTAATACATCTCCACCAATACTTCCCATTTTGGTAAACCATTGTAAACCGAGAACATCATCACCAAGATCATACAATCGGCAGCTACCATTCTTCCAGATCTGCTTGTCGGTGTAATTACTCATTACGATAAATGCCTCACCACCTGGTAATGCTTTATAGGTTTTCGATGCAGGATCGTAGCTGTATTTTGTACCTGCTTCCACTTTGAAAAATGATTTATTGCCGGCGGCTAACATTTCGTCTACCCATGGAGCTACTTTGTAACCGGCTGCTTTCATATTTTCAGTGGTTTTTGCAACACCTAAAACATCCCAACTTTCAAAAGCCCCGATCTCCCAGCCAAAACCTGCCATCATTGCATCATCTACCCGGTATAATTCATCACTGATCTCAGGTATGCGGTGAGAGATATAAGAGAAAAGACCATAATGAAACAAACGGTAAAACTCCCCTGCTTTGTCTTGGCCTGCTACCAACATCTTTAACCGGCTGTAGAGGTCATCAATTGGTTTGGCTGCATCAAGAGTTGCAAACTTTGGCTTTGCTCTCGGGCCGTATTCCATCGTATCTAAATTCAATGTCAGAATCTCTTTTTCACCTTTTTCATTTTTTGTTTTCTTGAAAAACCCCTGACCTGTTTTATCGCCAAGCCAGTTATTTTCTACCATTTTATTTAGCCATGCCGGAATATTGAATTGATCGATCGCTTCATCGTTCGGACAATTATCTGCTACACCTTTTGCCACTTTTACCAATGTATCGATACCAACCACATCAGCCGTACGGAATGTGGCAGATTTTGGGCGACCTATGATAGGCCCAGTTAATGCATCAATCTCATCAATACTAAGTTTCAATTTCTCTTTTACATTCATAATGGCCATCATACCAAATACACCTACACGATTGGCAATAAAAGCCGGAGTGTCCTTACATAATACAGTTGTTTTACCAAGGTACAGATCTCCATAGTTCATAAGAAAATCAACAACTTCCTGATCAGTATGTGGCGTTGGAATGATCTCCAGCAATCTTAAATAACGGGGAGGGTTAAAAAAGTGAGTACCACAAAAATGTTTTTTAAAATCATCACTTCTTCCTTCTGCCATCATATGAATTGGTATACCGGAGGTATTCGAGGTGATCAATGTTCCCGGTTTACGGAATTGTTCCACCTGGTCAAATACGATCTTTTTAATATCAAGCCGCTCTACTACCACTTCAATTACCCAATCACAATTGGCAATATCTTTCATGTTGTCTTCAAAATTGCCTGTAGTAATTTTTTTGACAACATCTTTTGTATAAACAGGCGATGGATTACTCTTTACAGCCGCCGTTAATGCATCATTTACGATCTTATTTCTTTCTGCCGGCTTTGCATCTTTAGCAACATCTTTAGGTACAATGTCTAATAACAGAACCTGTAAGCCAACTCCTGCAAAATGACAAGCAATCCTCGAACCCATTACTCCACTGCCTAAAACGGCAACCTTTTTTATAATTCTTTTTGACATATGTTAAAATTAGTTAGTTATGCAACTATTTTAGATTCGAAGGTAAGCGTTTTTATGAAAGGGGAGAAGAGCTGTTTATTAAATATTTATTGAAGTAGGTAAATAAATATTTGTTGATAAAAAAGAAGGCAGCTTACTTCTTTTGTTGTTCCTTTTGATATTTTTTTATGAGCTTTTTATTGTTTTTTGCACCCACACTACTGGCTACGCCACTACCTACGATCTTTACATAATAATTAATAGCTGATCTGTCTCTGTTGCGAATAAAAAATACACGGCCTTTGCGGGATCTGTTATTTTTTTTGATGACAAAGGTATTGGCAAGGAAAGTTTTCAAACTGATCAGGAAACCATTCTTTGTTTTTTCTCCATCTTTCAGGAATTTGATTTTCAGATCATGGTATTGCAAATTGGATTCGCCGAAGGCCACTGTTTCTGTACCCGAAGCAAATAAAGAAAGAGTATCCAGGTAACCGGATTCAAGTTTTACTAATGCCAAAGGAATCAAAACCGGGTTGATGATAGATAAATTGCCCGGACTCATTTGAAACCTTAAAAGGAACCCATTTTTTGGATCGTTATATGATTCTTTGATATTCAGATGTGCAAAAGCTGAATCCAGTAAATAAGCTATTGCATCGATCAGTAACGTATCGGTAGGACTGAAATTAAAATTCTTTACATTCTTTAACCGGATATTCATCCTGGTAACAGGAATCACTCCTTCTTGTTTTGTTTTTTCTGATGTTTCAGTATAAAGTGCATACCCGTTATCTATTTCAATGTTTTCAATTAATAATTGAAAAGGAATTTTCTTAAGCAGAGTTGTTGGCAATGGTTTTATAATGCCGGGGTTAAAAGGGACCA
>JAHEMN010000111.1 GCA_024643645.1 Chitinophagaceae bacterium
TTTGCGTTCAATTGCATTGGTATTACTGCAATTTTCATTTTTTTCTAACCCATTGGTAAGTATCAATTTGATGAGTCCAGATTCATTTCCAAGAAATATTTTGATTTGTTTATTTTCAAGTGCAAGTACTATATATTCTTTTTTCTGTTTTTTTGATTGAATAAGATCTTTTAAGTGAAATGCACCATCAATAGAAATTGATTCATTTACCGGTATATCCAGATAAAATACTTTTTCAAAATTATCTGAAATAAAGATGGCAATACTTTTCTTATGGGTTGTATAGTTAAGGTTTTTAATTACACTTTGTAACCTTTTAGTTTCAGCAAAAACATCAGGGGCTAAATAATATTTACGTAATTCAGATTGTACTTTATATACGGCTTTTTCTAAACTATCTTTTATTGCTTCAAGACAATCCAGTTTAGGTTCAAACGGCAGCGTAAGAGAAATAAATGGTTTTTTATTAACTAATCGTACCTCTCTTTCTTTTTCAGTAGCAAATAGCATAGCAGACAGGTTTAATATTCAATTTATTCTAATCTGCGGGCTAAAACTATGATGGCGGTCATTATAAAATTTGATAGCCCTCATTACCAGAATTATGCATAAGTAGTTACTTTAATTACAATGATGAATGCAGAAATATTACATATCTCATCAAACAGACACAATAAGGAGTTGGCTGGCATTTTTAAGAAAATGGCAGATTGTTATCGCTTTTTGGGAAACGAACATCGGTTTAGAGCAATTGCCTATAACACCGTTTCTAAAGTTTTGTATAATATGAAAGAACCAATTGATTTATATAGTGATAATGTAAAGACGCTGGATAAAATAAAAGGGGTTGGGGAAAGTATTGCAGAAAAAATTATTGAGTACCTGCATACCGGAAAGATCAGAACATTTGAAGAACTTAAAAAAAAGGTGCCGTATAAATTATTAGATCTGATGGATATAAATGGGGTAGGGCCCGCCACTATCCGGTTTTTTTATGAAGAATTCGGAATAACAAGGAAAGAAGAACTTATTGAAATTGTAAAAGGTGGAAAATTAAAAGGTTTAAAAGGATTTGGTGAAAAAAAGATTGAAAACCTGAAACGGGTATTAAAGATCCAGAAAAGAGAGGAACGTATTCCGTTAAAAACAGCAGAAAGAATAGCCGTATCTGTTTTGAAAGAAATAGAAAAAATTCCAGGTGTGATCAATGCGACCATTGCTGGTAGTATAAGGCGAAAAAAAGAAACAATAGGAGATATAGATATCATAATTGTAGCTGAACATAATAATAGAAAAAAGATCATTAATGAATTTTTGAAACTTCCATTTATCATTGACGTGAAAGCCAGTGGTCTTACAAAAGTTAGTGTGCTGATAAAAGAAAATCAAATGCAGGTTGACATACGCCTTGTTCAGGATTATGAGTATGGTTCTGCACTTTTATATTTTACCGGAAATCTGCAGCATAATATTAAGCTAAGGGCTATGGCAAAGAATAAGGGATGGAAATTAAATGAATATGGCGTATTTGATGAAAGATCAGGCAAAAGATTGGCAGGGGAAACGGAGGAGGAAATCTATGCACTTTTCGGATTACATTTTATTCTACCGGAAAAGAGATTGGGAGGCAATGAACTTTCTGTTTTGCAAGAATAATTTTCTGCGAAATAATAAAAGATAACTATTGTCATTTTTTGATCTTTTTCATTGTTTTATAATCGTGGTTTTGACCATCATCATCAATACTACTAATCCTCATCATTTATATAGCGTTTCCTGTTCGTTAGATTTGTAACGATAAAATAAATATTGTGTAAATAATATAATTATTGTCAAATGCATATTGATATTAATGATAATACACCGCTTCGGGAAATACAATTAGTATTCTCTAATTTTTATCCTTTTCTGAATGTCAGCTTTTTTCGTAAAGGGCATGATAAATATGAAGCCTCACCGGAGGAATACAGAATAGAACCAAATACTACTGTCGGTGATATTAAAAAAACACATGTTTCCGGATTGTTAGAGATCCAGCCAAATTATACAGTGGCACATGTTGAAAAAGAATTTAATGACCGTTTCGGGCTTTCCATTCAAATACTCAGAAAGGAAAAAGATAAATGGGTGCAAACATTGGGAATGGATGATTTTAGAATAAAAGATTTGAATGAGATGGGGAGGAACTCCTTTGATGAATTCATTGTAAATGATTATGAAAAAGGATTTGAAGTAACAATTGAAAAGCCAAATAAATTATTATAATAAACAAACTTTTTAACATCTATACTGATGACTACAACCATTGCAAAATATTATACTGAAGAAATGACTGATTGGGATAAGACCATAATTTATTATTTCGAGGAAATAAAAGAGTTTGAGCAGAAGCTAGCTGATGTAATACGAAGAAATTCTATTCTGGATATTGCCGCTAAGGTAGCGCAACATCAGTCGCATTTAAATTATGCATTCACTAAATTCTCTCAGCTTCATGATGCTATTAACAGGCAAGGCGCAGCACTAAGAACTGATGGCTATTTGGTTGATAATGAAGAACTGATCAATTCAGATACTGAAAAATACCAAAAGCAATTGCGACATAGTATGCAGCAGGTTGAAAAAGAGTATATAGATATTAAATTCAATTGTTATAATTTTTTATCATCAACCTTAAAAAAATAAAATTATCGGGAACATTTTTATTGTAGATATTTTAAATGACTTTTATTATGACAACAATTACAAGAGACAACTTAAAGGAATTATCATCTGTTCATGATGCACTTTGTATTTCTTTATACATGCCTACACATATTGCAGGTGATGAGGTGCGTCAAAAAAAAGATGCCATCGTATTAAAAAATCACCTGAAAGAAATTAAAAATATTTTAAATGAGAGATCGATGTCAGTGTCAGACATAGAGGCTATTTGTAAGCCTATTGAAGATCTTATTAATAACAGCGGCTATTGGAATAAATTATCAGAGGGATTAGCAATATTCCGTACACCAAATTTGTTTAAAAAGTTTGAACTACCTGTTAATTTCATACCCAGGCTTTATGTATCGCAGGATTTTTATCTTTCTCCGTTGATACAAGCATTGAATGCTGAAGAAACATTTTTTTTATTGAAACTTGACCTGGAAGATCTGAGATTATATAAATCATCGGATCATCAATTGACTGAAATAGATGTAGAAAGGATCATCCCTTCAACAATAGAAGAAGTTGTTGGTAGTGATTATGAACAAAAATATTTACAATTCAGAACTCAGACGGGTGGAGAAAGTCAGGGTTTATTTCATGGACATGGAGAAGGAAAAGATGAAAAGAAAACAGAGATAAAAAAATATATAAGAGCCATTGATAAGGGGTTAATGGAATTACTCCCTAATGAATCTGCACCCCTTGTTGTAGCCGGGGTAGATCATATTTTTTCTTATTTTAAGGAAATAAGTTCATATAAAAATATTTATCCTAAGCACATATCCGGAAACATAAGCAGTATAGATCTGAATACATTACAAAACAGGGCTTCAGATATATTAAAGCCATATTTCAATAAAACAAGATCAGAAAAAGCAGAAATGTACCGGCAGTTTCAGGGAACATTACGTACTGCTAATAGTATTGATAAGGTAATTCCTGCTGTTTTTGATGGTAAGGTGGATACATTATTTGTAAAAAGAGGACATGATGTTTTTGGAATTTATAATAAGCCTGAAAATAAAGTAGAAATATCTAAAGACGGAGAATTGGCAGAAGTTTCGCTTTACAATCTGGCTGCTATGCAATCATTCCTTCATGGGGCTGATGTTTATTTTGTTGATGAAGATGAAATGCCTGATGGTTTTTCTACTATAAATGCATTATTCAGATATTGATTAATTACAAAAAAATTAAACCATTAAATCTTATTTTATGAATATAAATATTCAATTTTTGCACACTGAGACAAATGCCAAAGTTGCTTCTCTGGTCTTTAATAAACTCGAACAATTGAATAAAAAATTTGATTGGATCATTGGAGCAGAGGTGTTTCTAAAAGAAGAAAATAATAAGGAGGGAAGAAAACGGGTGTGTGAGACCAGACTTATTATACCCGGACCAGAAGTATACTCGTTTGCTACCGATAAGAGTTTTGAGGCCGCTATTTCAGAAGCTATTGATGACATTGAAAGCCAATTGATCAGTCGAAAGGGAAAATGGGAGCCGCAGCACTTTTCTAACAACTAAAATTTAATTTATGATTATTAATGTATGATTCCACTTTTTATATTATTATTTTACTTGTTTCACTTGCAGTAATTGGTATTCTTGTATTTGTTTTAAAACCTGTTGACAAAGAACATAAAATATCACCTCTTTCTTCATTGGCATTTGGATTTATTTTAACAGGAATCTTATTCAATAAAAACCGGGTTTTTGGTTATAGTTTAATTTTTATCGGAGTCGTTTTTGCAATTTTGGATATTATCAGGAATAGAAGTAATAAACCCGGATAAAATAACCAGGCATATATGTATTTATTGACTGCTATCTTTTATTTGAAAGATATTTTATTTAGTTTACATATATGTGGTATGAACTTCTTAATATATTCTTTTTCATTTTCCATACTGTTTTTACTTTGTTCAATGTAGTTGGCTGGATGTTTCGGCGTACAAGAAGGCTGCATTTAATAACCATTCTACTTACTGCTTTTTCATGGTTTGTTGTAGGCATATGGTATGGCTGGGGATATTGTTTTTGTACTGATTGGCATTGGCAAGTAAGAGAAATATTAGGGTATAAAGATCAGACAAGATCATATATTCATTTTCTTGTATTAAAATTAACAGGAATAAATTTCAATCCGCAATTAGTAGAAAAAATCACTTTGTTAATATTTCTTTTCTGTTGCTTCATGAGTATCTGGCTGAATATTGCTGATATCAAAAAGAAACGTCTTGCCAGATAAATCCATAATCATTCTTATTGCTGACAGCTATCATTTATTTTTTTCCATTGCTATTCTACTTTTATTAGCTAATGAAGTAATATGGAAAACATTTTTGATAATAAAGTTGCTCTTGTTACCGGGGGAAGTTTTGGTATTGGCCAGGCAACAGCTTTAGCTTTTGCTGAACGGGGAGCAACCGTGGTCATTGCGGATAAGATCGTAGATCCGGAAAATAAAACAATTGTCTTAATTAATAAAACCGGTTCAAAAGGACTTTTTATACAATGTGATGTTTCTGATGCTAAAGATGTAGCTATAATGATAGCAAAAGTAGTAGAGACCTATGGTCGGTTGGACTATGCTTTTAATAATGCCGGTATAGAAGGAGATATGGCAAATACACATGAGTGCACTGAAGAAAATTGGGATAAAACAATTGGCGTTAATTTAAAAGGCATATGGTTAAGTATGAAAAATGAAATTCCTCATATGCTTGAAGCAGGAAAAGGAGCAATTGTTAATTGTGCATCTGTGGCCGGAATGATAGGATTTCAGGGGTTACCTGCGTATGTTGCCACAAAACATGGTATAGTTGGATTAACAAAAACGGCTGCTTTGGAATATGCAAAAGAGGGTATAAGAGTAAATGCAGTATGTCCCGGTGTTATTCATACTGATATGATAGACCGGATTACTGGAAAAGATAAAGAAGTGGAAAAACAATACATCAATATGGAGCCTGTTGGACGGATGGGAAAACCACAAGAAGTGGCAGAAGCAGTTGTATGGTTGTGTTCTGATGCAGCTTCATTTGTTACCGGAGCAGCACTACCTGTTGACGGAGGTTTTACTGCATAAATATTTTTAAAATGATCAATGAGCATAAACAAACTTATTTTTTTAGTATTCTATTAATAATTCTTGGTGTTCTTTTTGATAGTACTACTACAAAAACTGAAACAGATCTTGGAATAATATTAATAACCGCCGGAATATTCTTTTTTATTATCAGCATAGCAAGAAATATTGTTGATAAAAAGAAATCCAGCCATAAATAGTTTACAAATGATTATAGAATTTCATACAATACATGACAAGGTATCAGAACAGCTGATCAATCATATACGAGAGGAGTTGATCACATTATCTCACATAAATAAACAAATTGCAAGGGCTGAAGTAAAATTAAAAGAGGTACCAGCATTGATCCCCGCAAAAAATAAAAAATGTGAAATTACCCTTTCTATCTTCGGAGATGAACTGTTTGCACAATGGATAGGGAACAGTTTTCAAAAATCTGCCGATATTGTATTAAAAGAATTAAAAAAACTTGTGACCCAACAAATGAAGGACAAGAATGAACCTCCGGATGTAATTATCAGCACTGTAGAGGTTTAATATAAAACATATTTTATGAGAAAGAAATTAAATATTGCCATAATTGCTTTCTTAATTTCAACTACGATCTCCTGTAATGGTTATTATCATTTTCTTGTAGCCCCAAGACCGGCACCACCGAATATAGTCCATCCCTTAAGACCAAGTAATGCACATATCTGGATCGGTGGAGAATGGTATTGGAATGGTAATAGTTACCATTGGCGGGATGGTTATTGGACAATACCTCATGATAGGTACAAATGGAACCCAGGTCAATGGAAGCAAAAGAATAATAAATGGTTTTGGAAACCCGGACATTGGAGAAAATGATTATTTGATTATTATCTCTAAATAATTCCAACATCATAGTTACACTTATTATTAACTCATCTTATATCTTCCGGAATAATTAATAAAGGAATTTCGGTATGATAAGTCATTCTTCGGGTCATACTCGGATTAAAGATCCTTTTTATGAAATTGCGTTGATGAGTGATCATTGCCAGCATATCAATTTCTTTTAATTTGATATAATCCTGTAACGTATGCTCAAAGTCCTTTCCGGATAAATGTTCTGCCGTTAATGTATCTTCTTTATATAGTTTCTTTAATTTTTCCTCATACTCTCTTAGGTTTCTGCTATTGGACATAAACTTATATGCAGTGTCATCATTTTCATCCGAAAAAACAGCGACATACACTTTCGCCAAAAACAAATTCGATAACTCAAATATCAGGTTGAGAAGTTTTGGGTTTTCTTCAAAATGATTAGTTGTAAATAATATCTTTCCGGGAGGCGACCATTTGTATTCAGCAGGGATTACAATTACAGGAACATTGCTTTTTCCACTTATATACGCAGTTTTACTTCCCCATAGTTTCTCTTTTAGCCCAGAAGCACCAAGTGTACCCATAACTACAATGTCAATCGACTTTTCTTCTATGACCTCCAGAATAGTATCCTTTACTGATCCTCGGTACATATTTATGGAAATTTCGACATCTTCATTTTTCTTGACATTTTCTTTTAGTGTTTCCAGTTTTTTTATGTTTTCATTCATCATTTGCTGATGTAATTCCACATTTACTCCCATATAATCTGTATAGATAGGGCCAATCGTTTCAAATGAATGCATAACGATTATCTCAGCCTGGGTTAATTGCGAAATCTTAACGGCAAAATTCAAAGCTGTATCAGCATATGAGGAAAAATCGGTTGGTACTAATATCCTTTTCATAATTCTCAAATTTTAAGATAATTAATTATTATTCCGGTCATATAGTTTTTTATAATATTCATCTGCTAACCTTTTGCTGTCAAATGTTGGTATTACATCATTCATGCCGTTTTTCATGATCTCCAACCATCTTTTTGGATATTCGTAAAACATTGGTATTACTTCATATTCCAGTAACTCATATAGGCTGTTGGCGTCAATTTCATCTTGTTGATGATCGGCAAGTGAACTATCACAAGGGGGGATTACAAAACTGTTCTTTTTATCTTTTGCAAATTCGGGAAACCAGCCATCGGGTAAAGCAACATTTACAGCACCATTCATTGCTGCTGCCATTCCACTTGTACCTGAAGCTTCATGTGTAAGACGGGGAACATTCAGCCAAACATCTGCACCTCCTTTTAATAATTTTGATAATTTTAATTCATAACCAATGAGTGTAGCACAATTAAAATATTTTTTGCAAACGTTTACAATTTTATCAAAGGTTCCTATTCCGGCATAATCCATAGGATAGGGCTTGCCAGCCCATATTATTTGTACAGGATATTTTTTGTTGGAAATAATTTTGTGAAATCTGTCCATATCATGCAGTAATAATTCTGCTCTTTTGTAACCGGTAAATCGTTTTGCAAAAACAATCGTTAATATTTTTTCATCAAATATTTCTCCATTTTGATCAGCTACTTCATCGAAAAGATTTTTTTTGCAGAATGATTTTCTTTCAAACAGATCATAATCATTTCCGCTATTTAACGCTTTGTACATTAGCTTATCTGCCCAGAAATTATAATTTTGTGCATTTGTAATATAACTGATATCGCAAATTCCTGCATTTTTACTCCACATTTTACAGAGTGTCTTGTAGTGTAATTCAGAAACACCATTTGCTTTACCAGCTAATAATAAAGCTGTTAAGGTATGATCAAGTAATTCTCCTTTTGTGTTTGAAATTGCCTTTGCTTCAGTTATTGGTACATTACTGAAAAATCCCATTTCATTAAGTAAGGATAAATTTGTTTTAAGATTTCCTGCTTCCTCAGGAGTATGATTGGTAAAGACCAGTCTTTTTTTAACCTCATCGATATTTTTAAATTTGTCATAAAGGTTAAATGCTATTGGCAATGCATGTGATTCATTCAAATGATATACCTCAGGTTGCCAGTCCAGTTGTTCAAATAATCTCATTCCTCCTTCACCCAACAAGATCGCAGCTGCAATTTTTGTTTCAGGGTTTGAATCATATAAGTGAAAACTGATAGTTTTTGCCAGGTAATCATTTTCCGGTAGATCAGTGCTGAGAAAGAATAAAGGACATGTATTGAATACTTCCGGTGGAAGATAATAGGCAGTAGCCCACACATTATGTCCCGATATTTTTATGGTGAATTTTAAACCTGTTTCCTGTAAAAAGCCGTATAATTTCTCCTGGAACAGCACATCCATTGCTTGGTCACTTTTACGAACCTGGTCATAGTAACCATACTTCCATAAAATGCCAATACCTATTAAATTTTGTTTTAATTCATAGGCGCTTCTCATATGAGATCCTGCAAGAAACCCAAGACCACCGGCATAAATTTTAAAGGATTGATGAATGGCGTATTCCATACAGAAATAGGCAACCGGCTTTTTATATTTTTCATCAATTGTGTATGGAAATTTTATTGAAAAATTCTTCATGTCATTCTTCCGATCTTAATTATTAACCCACTTTATCAATAAATAACTACTTTACTCACCGTATGATTACTTGTTGTTTTTTCTTTAGGAAAATAAAAAATTAAAATACCAGATTTGTAAGTTGCTTTTACAAAATCACTATCTATATTTTCCGGCAGATCCAGTAAGTGCGAAAAGCAATTATAATTAAACTCATGTTTCCTGTATTCGTTTGTATTTCCTTTTGGTTCTTTACTTAATGCCAGAATTAAAAGCTTATTATCTCTTATACTAACAATAAAATCTTCCCTTCTATGTCCGGGTGCGGTAACTTCAATTTTTACATAGTCATCACATTCGCTGATATTTGTTAATGGTTTTACATTGCCTTCCCTCTCTGTCTTTAGTTCCATCATTACATCATCCAGATTAAAAGGAGGTGGTTTGTATTCGCCGGGGTAGCCGGTAATATTGTTTTTCATATCGTCTGCTTTGTTTTTCATATTCAAGTTTCAGAGTTGCTGAAATAATATTTATTTGAATTCTGAAGGGCAGGGATATAAACGTAATTTAAAAGGGTACTAAGATCAGCAGATCGAATGGTATAAAATTTAGCTAGTCTTTAAAGTAATTACAATTCACAGATAAAAACAATGATCGTAATCATTAAAACTGATATTAACTATCATGATTGAAAATTTGTAATTTCTATTAAATTTAGAATTATAAAAAAGAGAAGTTAAGTTAAGTTATTTCTGTAGTTGCAGATTGTCTTAATAAGATTTTATTAAAAGAAGCAATAAACGAATAAATAATGTTAGGGAAATTAAATACAGTCCAGATCAACAGCCTATTACTGGGCCAGAACATCGGAAGAATGGCCTGTTGCGATAATGACAAACCTTATATTATACCGGT
>JAHEMN010000112.1 GCA_024643645.1 Chitinophagaceae bacterium
GAATTGAATTGTTATTAACGGGCAATAATAATTATCTCCCGTTTATGGTATGTACAAAGGATGTGGAGAACTGTAAAAATCGATACAGTTATATTAAATGGAATTCAAAGGAAGGGGGATTCAGATTTGTGAAGTGGCTATAAAAGTAGTAATAGTTATTTATTTCTCTAAATTTTTCAGCAATTAAAAATTGAGCATCATGTTTTTATATTAATTAAATAAAATAAAAAATATAGGAAATCTACTATGGGCTTGCAAATATGAAAAACGCATATTACATTTGTTGTAATAATCCTTTCCACTCATCCTTCGGAACTCCGTACCCAAATCCAAATTTCTATTTTATTGTTCATTACGTCATGTTTATCATGTCTTAATATATTTATCCAATATTCTCTGAGCAGAACCAGATCCATGTTCTCTGTAATTCCTGGTTATTCGTACTATTTAAACTTAAAAAACTCAGAGAATGAAAACTTTATCTTTACTAGCTACAGCTATGCTGTTACAGCTTGCCGTATTCGGCCAACTTCAATTAACAGAACAATTTAATAACTCCATTTTTACGACAAGCGGAGATCTTGGTACTCAAAATTCCTGGATGACGACAACTGGTTCACCTGATGTCCAGGTTTTTTATAGACCAAGTAATTCCGGTGCATTGGTTTACCCGGGTTATAGCAGCGGTCAAACCTCAGTTTTTGTCGCAAAAACTAATGGTAAAACACCATATAAACTATTTAATGCTTCTATTCCAACAAATGCAGATGGTGTTATATATATGATTTTTGTAGTAAGACCAACTGATGCAGGAAATGGTAACTCTCCAATTGTTTCATTTAGAACTTTAGGAGGAGCATATAGGGGTGCCTTTTTTATTGATAAATCTGTAACCAGTGTAAGATTTGGGATAAATAAAGCTGCCACTGGCGGATCATATACTTCAGCATATCCTTCAGGAAGTACTTATATGATTTTGATAAGATACGATATTTTTAATGGAGATAATAACGATAATATGTATATGTGGGTAAATCCAACTTCATTAATATCAGAGCCAACTATAGCATCTGCAACAGTTTCAGTTACTTCAGGTGCAGATAATTCAACTGATCAACTTAACTCTCTTGCTTTAATTCAGAATAATAATGGAGCAGAAGCTGAATTTGATGCTTTTAAAGTTGCTTTAGGAACTGGTCAATCTACACTTGCCGCAAATTCAGCAGCAGCATGGAGTAACTTATCACCACAGGGAGCTCCATTACCAGTTAAGCTTGGAAATATTACTGCTTTCCAAAAGCAAGGAGGAGTTCAATTGGATTGGACAGCTTATTCAGAAGAAAACTTATTGAACTATGAAATTGAACGTTCTTCTGATGGTGCTAAGTTTATAACTATTGGAAATATTTCTGCCCGTAATAGTACGGAAGTAACTAAATATGGTTTCTTAGATGTAACACCGGCAAGTGGTATTAATTTCTACAGACTAAAGCATAGCGACATAGATGGTAAGTATGGTTTTAGTAATATCGTAAAAGTTGACCTTGGTAAAGGAAATGCAGATTTCAGTTTATATCCTAACCCGGTACAAAACGGTTATGTTTCTTTTCAGGCTCCGGAACTTGCACAAGGTGAATATTTGGTAAAAGTGATCGACCTGTCCGGTAAGAATTTATTTACAAATAAGATCAATCACAAAGGCGGCTTTATCAGCCAGGTAATACAATTACCAACAACAATAAGTAAAGGGCAATATTATTTACAATTAGAGAGTGTAACAAGTAAAATAATGACAAGACCTTTTCTTGTCCAATAGTTTCTTCTGAGTTTAAATGTAAAAAGTCCTGGTATTTACCGGGACTTTTTTTCTTTATAAACTACCTCAATTTATCCAACGACTTCACCAGCTTTTCATCTTTTCTGATATTTCGGAAAGCCATTATAAAACTAAAGATGACGGCAACTATTAATAAAGCCCATAAGGCAGGCGTACCGGAAGTTAATTTTCTCATTTCAAGAATGTAAACAACAAAAGTTCCTGAAGCAACTAATACACCAAGTATAGATAACCACATTTGCTGTTTTCGATCCTTAAACATGAAAATAGTAACTGTAGAAATAATAATAGAAGCAATAGTGAGAACCAGTGTAAATAAATTATTACCAGCTGTTAACTCTACCATCTTACTCATAGAAGTATTATCGATCAAGGTTTCACCTGTTGCAAATGGAAATTTAAAGGTGAGCCCGGCCGCTATAGTTGCTAATAATAACCAAAGTGTTTGTTGGCGTTGTATCATTTCAATAGATTTTTAATAAATAAAACTATCTTATCCTAATTCAGGATATAAAGGGAACTGTTGCATAAATGTTTTTACATCACCTTTTACAGCCGCTATTAAAGCTTCATCATCTGCATTCATCAATACCTTATCAATCATACTCACAATAGTTTCCATATGTTCTTCTTTCATATCTCTTGAAGTAATTGCCGGCACCCCAACTCTTATTCCTGATGTAACAAAAGGAGATTTATCATCAAACGGAACTGCATTTTTATTGAGTGTAATATGAGCTCTGTCCAATGTTTCCTGTGCTTTTTTACCGGTCAGGTTTTTATTGCGAAGATCGATCAGCATTAAATGATTATCAGTTCCATCACTGATAAGATTATAGCCACGGTCAACAAATGATTTGGCCATTGCCTGTGCATTTGCAATAATTTGTTTGCCATATGCTTTAAAAGATCCATCCAGTATTTCACCAAATGCAACAGCTTTAGCTGCAATCACATGCTCCAATGGTCCGCCTTGAGTACCCGGGAATACGGCAAGATCCAATAAGGAGCTCATCTTTCTTAAATTTCCTTTTGGATCTTTTAATCCCCACGGGTTTTCAAAATCATGACGAAGCATGATGATACCACCTCTTGGTCCCCGTAATGTTTTATGTGTTGTGGAACTTACAATATGACAATGATCAAAAGGATCGTTCAATAAACCTGAAGCTATCAAACCGGCAGGATGTGCAATGTCGGCAAATACTACAGCACCGATCTCATCAGCCACTGCACGGATTCGTTTGTAATCCCAGTCACGACTATAAGCAGATGCACCGCAAATGATCATTTTAGGTTTTTCTGTTCTTGCCAGGTTTTCTAATTGTTCATAATCTACAATTCCATCTTTCGTTACACCATAATGTAAAGCATGATAAGTTTTGCCACTGAAATTTGCCGGGCTACCATGTGTAAGGTGTCCGCCCATGCTTAGATCAAGCCCTAAAAATTTCTCTCCTGGTTTCATTACCGCAAGAAATACAGCACCATTGGCTTGTGCACCACTATGTGGTTGAACGTTGGCCCAGGTACAGTTAAAAACTTTTTTTAATCTTTCTATCGCCAGTGTTTCTATTTCATCAACAATTTCACATCCGCCATAATACCTTTTTCCCGGATAACCTTCCGCATACTTATTGGTAGGTACAGTACCCATTGCCTGCATTACTTGTAAGGAAGTAAAATTTTCGGATGCTATTAACTCAATACCATTACGTTGGCGTTCCAGTTCTTTGTTGATGAGATCGAATAAAACAGTGTCTTTTTGCATTTGTTGAGTATAATTACAAAACGATGAAGTGTGCTATTCAACAGACGATGCCAAGAGTACCGCTGCCGGGCACATAAAAATTTAATATCGGTGCAAAAATAAGATAGCAACAGTTGTGAACGGGTTCTTGTCTAAATATTTTGTTTATCTGAAATGTCTTACTTTCGTTAGCTTTTGATTAGTAACCAAACCACGACAGTACATTTTTAAGATGAACTGTAAAAATTGCAGATGAAAGCTATCATACCAGTAGCCGGCGCAGGCACAAAGTTGCGTCCACATAGTTACACACAGCCTAAAGCTCTCATTCCGCTGGCGGGAAGGACAGTTCTCAGCATAATAATAGATCAGCTAAAAGAAGCAGGTATTGATGAAATTATTTTCATTGTTGGTTACCTGGGAGATAAAATTCAGGATTATGTAAAAAGTAAATATCCTGAAATAAAAGCTCATTATGTTCATCAGGTCGACAGGCAGGGTGTAGGCCATGCAATACGACTTACAAGAAGTATTGTAAACCAGGATGATGTTTTTGTTGTACTCGGAGATACTATTTGTGAATATGATATAAAAGAAGTAGTGAATAGTCCTTTTTCTATGATCGGTGTACGAAAGGTGGATGACCCCAGGGATTTTGGTGTTGCTGAAATTAATGAAGATTGTTTTATCAGCAGGGTGGTGGAAAAACCGCAAATTCCAAAATCTAATATGGCATTAGTTGGTGTATATAAGATCAAAGAAAGTGAGCAGATGTTTCAATGTCTTGAAAGTAATATCAGGGAAGGCTTGAGAAGCCATGGTGAATATAGCCTTACAGACGCTTTGGATTGCATGATAAAAATGGGTTCTAAATTCAAATCGTTTAAAGTGGAGAACTGGTTTGATTGCGGACGTAAGGAAACTTTATTGGAATCCAATGCAACACTACTTAAGAAATTTGCAATCAATACAAGTCCGGATGATTATGAAAATACTGTTATAGTGCAACCGGTTAGCATCGGGGCGGGATGCAAGATCAAAAATTCTATCATTGGACCAAATGTAACTATAGGCGAAAATTCTATAATCGAAAGTTCAATTCTTAAATATTCTATTATCGGATCATTTTCAAATCTGTTCGATATTGTATTGGATGATTCTGTAATTGGAAGTGATACAAATCTCAGAGGCGAATCCCGTTCGCTGAACATAGGAGATAATACCAGCATAGACCTGGGTTAGTGTAAGGCTTTACACAAGTGTTCCGTTTCCTTGTTTATCTTTAAGGCAACATAAATATATATTATACAATGAATGATTTTTCAAATCGTATTACCAAACTATTCGGAATTGAATATCCTATCATACAGGCAGGAATGATTTGGGCAAGTGGATGGCGTTTAGCCAGTGCAGTTAGTAATGCAGGTGGATTGGGTATCATCGGTAGTGGCTCTATGTACCCGGATGTTTTACGGGAACATATCCGGAATTGTAAAGCTGCAACCAAACTGCCCTTCGGCGTAAATGTTCCATTATTATATCCGGATATTGATAAGCATATTGCAATTATTATTGAGGAAGGTGTAAAAATTGTTTTTACATCTGCCGGCAATCCAAAAACCTGGACCGGAATTTTAAAAGAAAAAGGAATAACTGTAGTTCATGTGGTCAGCTCTTCAAAATTTGCTATGAAATCTGAAGTTGCGGGATGTGATGCTGTTGTTGCTGAAGGATTTGAAGCAGGAGGACATAATGGAAGAGAAGAAACAACAACAATGGTTTTGATACCTGCTGTGCAGCAAGCTGTAAAAGTTCCGGTTATTGCTGCAGGTGGAATTGCTACTGGAAGGCAGATGCTTGCGGCGATGGTATTAGGTGCTGAAGGGGTACAAATTGGTAGCCGGTTTGTTGCTAGTGAGGAAGCATCTTCACATATTAATTTTAAGAATGAAGTTGTTAATGCTAAAGAAGGAGATACTCAGTTAACTATGAAACAGCTTACACCTGTTCGACTACTAAAGAATGAATTCTGTAATCAGGTGCAGGAAGCTGAAAAAAGAGGAGCAACGGTGGATGAACTAAAAACATTGTTGGGTAGAGCCAGGGCTAAAAAAGGGATGTTTGAAGGCGATTTAGAAAGCGGAGAGCTTGAAATTGGGCAGGTTTCTGCAATTTTAGATGATATTTTGCCAGCAGGCGATATTGTCAAAAATGTATGGAAAGAGTTTATGAGCGGTTTGGCCAATCCCGTAAAATTGGTTTAATTTTAACCACCAACATCACCTTGAGATAATGAGAATGTGCTGAAAGGTTATTTATATACCATTCAACAAAGTACAATGAAACAAAAATTGATCTTATTGGGAATTTCTTTTTTAGGATTTGCTATTGCAAAAGCAAATACTGGTGATCCAGAACCTAATTGCAAAAAAGATGAATTGAACGGTATTGTTATTCACTCTAATACCAAAAAGCCAATTAAAAATGTTAGCGTCACTGCAGTTCTGATCAAGAAAAAGGAAAAAGTAGTTGCCACAAATGATAATGGCGGTTATGCATTTGATCAATTGAAACCGGGCACCTATAAATTCATTTTTGAAAAAACAGGGTATAGAAAAATTACAAAAGAGAAAGTGGTTATAAAAACGAATGAGGCTTTTCAATTGAATATTGAAATGATAGAAAACGACTTTGATATTATACCATCTCCGTTTGGTGTATACTGATCGGATTTAAATTAATTTAAAAGTCCCGTCTTATAAAAATGAGACGGGACTTTTTGTTTTTCTTGGCTTAGCTTAAAAAAATTATTAGTTAGTCAATATCTAACTTAAGATCATCATTGTTTTTTTCGATATTGAATTTCTTATGATTTTCAAGGAAACTTTTGTACTTAGTATATGTTTGTTGTGATGCTTTTTTTCCATTGATGAATAACTCTCCGTCTTTGTGCTTTAAAGAATATCCATCTTTTTTATTGATCAATCCATCATTTTCTAAACCATCTACAAAGCTTTTGTATTCTTTTATTTTTGTCTTGGCCTTTTCAATCTCTACTTTGGCTTTCTTTAATTCTTTTTCAAGCTTTGGGCCTAGTTCTTTCATTTCTTCATTCAGCTTTTTCATATCAGCATCCAGTTTCTTCATGTCTATATCTTTCACTTTATCCAGATCTGTTTTCATTTTATCCCAATCAACTTTTTCCAGCGACTCTTTTACTTCTTTCTGGATGTTGGCCATATCTACATCCATATTTTTCATTGCTTCGGCTACTTCTTTTTGTATCCTTGAAAAGTCTACTTTGGCCAGGGATTGCTGTACTTCTTTTTGAATTTTAGCAATGTCAATCTGTTTCATTGCCTTTTCAATTTGTTCCTTTATTTTTTCTTTATCGATCTGCTGCATTGCTTCTGCTAATTCCTTTTTCATGTTTTCCATATTCACTTTCAGATCTGCAGCATCCAGTTCATCTAATACATCATCCAGGTCTCTTACTTTTTTCTCACGGTCATAGTTCTTCTTTTTAGGAGTAGTGTCATTATATGTTTGTTCAAACTGACCCGGTGTTTGTTGTTGATCCCAGGAGATGAGACCAACTGTTATAATAACTGTTAACAGAATGATTACCAATCGATAGTTTAAAATTGTTTTTGGTTTCATGTTTTTTGTTTTTAATGGCAAAATTTATTGATTTACGAGGAGCTTCGTATCAAATATACGATTCAATTCGTATTTTGTTACACCGCTTACATAAAAAGGGGAATTTTAACAAAAAACCCATCCCGCTAAAGCGAAATGGGTTTGTATAATTTAAATAAGTGGGATTAATTTTTTCTAAATGCCCATTTGATCATTTCTTTCCAACTCGGTTTTTTGCCATACATTAATATACCGGTACGGTAAATTTTACCGGCAAACCAAACGGTGAAAATAAATCCGAGGATCAATAAAGACATGGAGAGTCCTAATTGCCACCATGGAACGGTACCCGGTACACCATAAGGTATTCTTGCCATCATAACGATAGGGGAACTGAAGGGTATGATACTTCCCC
The DNA here is from genome assembly GCA_024643645.1 of Chitinophagaceae bacterium. Lineage (GTDB taxonomy): Bacteria > Bacteroidota > Bacteroidia > Chitinophagales > Chitinophagaceae > JJ008. The sequence goes on from JAHEMN010000112.1 coordinate 7,642, forward strand.
AAAAAGCAATGGGCCCTGTAGGATCGTTTATTGCAGCCGTCATTAATGCAATTGAAATAATTACAAGTAAAGTAACAGGGAAACTTAATGATTGTGCTTCTCTCATGTCTTCATTTACAGCGCTACCAATTGCACCATACAGAGAAGAGTAAAAGAAAAATCCTGCCAGAAAATAAAATCCGAAACAAAATAATACTAATGGAACATTCACACTGGCAAACATATTTTGAATGCTGCCGACTAAACCACTTGCCATATCGCCACCGGATAATTTACCTACGTTATAAACGATAAGGACGAAACCGATCCATAGTAAGAATTGAGTTAAGGCAACAAGTCCTATTCCCAATATTTTACCCAGCATCATCTGAAATGGTTTTACTGAGGAGACAATCACTTCTGCGATCCTGTTTGTTTTTTCTTCCATCACACCCATCATCACCTGTGATCCATAGATCAGTAAAATAAAATAAATAAGAAAGCCTGCTACATAACCAATGCCTTCAGCAGTTTTTGCATTTGCATTTTCATCTTGAATATTTTTAGGGCTTACATCTAATCGTTTCTTTAATATAACCTGTTGTTCGCTACCGATCTTTAAACTGTCATTTTTAATTCCACTCCATATCCTGTTAAGCTTTGCTTCCATAGCAGCAGTAGAAGAACTGCCATACGATTTTTCTGACTTGAAATACAGGCTGTCATAACCCTCTTTCCAATTGATAGCCGGAATTACAATATACCCATCAAATCCTTCTGCTTTATAATCATTGATTATTTTTTCTGTTGAATCCTTGATCAGTGTCAATGTAGAGTTGTCGTCAATACTATTTTGAAATCCTAAGTTTTCATCACTGAAATAACCTGAGTTATCAATGATGGCAACTTTCAGATTCTGTTTGCTCTTATCAGCGATATAGCCCATCCCAAAGATCAGACCGAGATAAAGTAAGGGAAATAGTATTGTAGATATAATAAATGTTTTCTTTCTTACCCTGGTGAGGTATTCTCTTTTAATTATGATAAAAATTTTATTCATAAAATTATTTTAAGGTTCGTGGTTTATACTTTTTGAAATTGACGGGCAGCCGGTGTTCCCTCTACAAGTTTTATAAAAATGTCATTCAATGAAGGAAGTATTTCATTAAATGAATGTATTTGTGCGCCATTTTGCAAAAGGAATTGTAAAACATCATTTGAGTTATTACCTTCCCTAATTCTTACAATATGTGATTGGTCTTTTGTACCAACTATATCAAACGGTGCTGCACCATTCATTGAAGGGATTTGTTCAGCATTAATACTGAATAGGTTTTCCTTGAAATCCTGTTTTACTTTTGCAACGGTACCATCCAGAATTACCTGTCCTTTGTTTATTAATGCAATGTGATTACAGATCTCTTCTACCTGCTCCATACGGTGTGTACTAAAAATAATTGTAGCTCCTTTTTTTGCAAGGTTGAAAATCTCATCTTTTATTAGATTACTATTTACAGGGTCCAGTCCGCTGAAAGGCTCATCAAGGATGATCAATTTTGGATTATGTAAAACAGTTGTAACAAATTGTAATTTCTGGCTCATTCCTTTTGAAAGATCTTCCACCTTTTTATTCCACCATCCTTCCATTTCAAATTTGATGAACCAGTCTTTGATCTTTGCTAATGCATCCGAACGTTTTAATCCTTTCAATTGTGCGAGGTACATGGTTTGTTCACCTATTTTCATCTTTTTATACAGCCCTCTTTCTTCCGGCATATATCCAATATGCTCAACATCTTTTATAGGGTCAAATTTTTTACCATCGAAAATGATCTGCCCTTCGTCCGGATAAAAAATTCCGGTGATCATTCTTATCAATGTTGTTTTGCCTGCACCATTCGGACCGAGCAGTCCAAATATCTGTCCTTGTTCTACTTTCAGGCTTATATCATCAACCGCTTTTTGAGTTGCAAAATATTTTTTTAGATTTTTTACTTCAAGTAAGGTCATAGTTATTTGGTTTGGTATGCAAATTTAAGTTTATCAGCGTAATGCCTTAATTTATTCGATAAAATGCAGTTTCAATGGTGTGAATTGCATTTATAGCAATTTAAACGTTCTATTTTTTATCATAAGATGAAATGAATATTAAAAAATAAAAAAACCGGTTCTGGAAAAACCGGCATTACTTTTTATATTCTGATGACATTTAATTGACCTTGATGATTTTTTGCTGAATATAGTTTTGCTGCTGGATCACATTAATGATATAAAAACCCGGAGCAACCTGTTGCAAGTCGTCAAATATAACAGGGTTCGCACCTTTTTGTGGTAATAATATTTTTTCTCTTATGATCTGACCTTGTGTATTCAGCAATCTTATAGACATTTTATCGGTAGTAGTTGTATGAATAGTAGCTGTGATCTGGTTATTAAAAGGAACGGGTGTTACTTTCATCAAAGCGGCAGCTTCATTTCTGGTAATAACAATGGTATTACTAAAG
>JAHEMN010000113.1 GCA_024643645.1 Chitinophagaceae bacterium
GGCAAAAGGTTGTTTTTGCTAAAAAATATAACCTGTACTGGATGGATACTGCCAATTATGAAAAAGCATTGCTAAATGAGGATGATAGCACTATTGTAGAAAATCAACTTACAACTGATGGAGTAGAATATTTCGAATACGGCAATTCGCAGGGTGAAACGAATGTTGATAAAGAAAAAAATAAAAATAAGCGTAAACCTGCATTCATTTTATGGTCGCCGGATTCAAAGCATTTTGTAAAGAACAGAACAGATATTCGGAAAGTAAAAGATCTGTGGGTGATCAATAGTATTGCAGATCCTCGTCCCACATTAGAGACGTATAAATATCATATGCCCGGAGAAAAGGAATCCCCGGTGGAATATGTTCATCTTTTTAATATGGATTCCAAAACTTCAAAAGATCTGGAGATCAGACAATTTAAAGATCAGGATCTTGGAATATGGCCAGCAAATAATAAAGTGAACACCAGGGATGATGACTGGCGTCCGTCAGTATGGTTAGGCACAAAAGATAAATTTTACTTTAACCGTACAAGCAGGGATTTAAAAAGGATTGATATCTGCCAGGTGGATATTAATACAGAAACAGTGAAAGTATTGATCGAAGAAAGAATGAATACATATGTTGAGATCAGGAAATTAGGATTGGTGAATAATGGTGACGAACTGATACAGTGGAGTGAAAGAGATGGCTGGGCCCATTTTTATTTATATGATGGTAAAGGGAATTTAAAAAATCAGATCACTTCCGGTTCATATCATTGCGAAGAAATCGTAGGTATCGATGAAAAGAAAAGAGTATTATTCTTTTCAGCCAATGGTAGAGAAGCCAATGAGGATCCATACTATACACATCTATATCGAATTAATTTTGATGGAAGCGGAATGAAATTATTAAATCCCGGGGAGTATGAACACTCTATGAAGATGAATGATAACAGTTCCTTTTTTGTAAATAATTTTTCAAGGGTAAATACAATACCAGCTTCGGTTTTATACAATAACGATGGAAGAAAAATAATGGAGTTAGAGAAAACGGATCTGAGTTCTTTGTTTGCTGCAGGTTACAAATTTCCTGAGATCATTAAAGTAAAAGCAGACGATGGTATCACCGATCTGTATGGGGTGCTTTACAGGCCATTCAATTTCGACAGTACAAAGAAATATCCTATAGTAGCATATGTATATCCGGGGCCTCAAACAGAAGCTGTGAATAAATCATTTAGTTTACCTAATGCTAGAACAGACCGTTTAGCACAGATTGGTGTTATGGTAATGACGGTTGGTAATCGAGGCGGCAATCCAAGCCGTTCAAAATGGTATCATAATTATGGCTATGGTAATCTAAGAGATTATGGATTGGCTGATAAGAAAACAGCAATCGAACAGTTATCAAACAGATACGATTATATTGACATTAACCGGGTTGGTATACATGGACACTCAGGTGGTGGATTTATGAGTACAGCGGCTATGCTGGTATATCCTGATTTCTTTAAAGTTGCAGTTTCTTCATCCGGTAATCATGATAACAGTGTATATAACAGATGGTGGAGTGAAAAACATCATGGTGTAAAAGAGATCGTAAATGAAAAAGGCGATACTTCTTTTTTATATAATATTGAGAAAAATCCTGAACTGGCAAAGAATTTAAAAGGACATTTATTATTAACAACTGGTGATATCGATAACAATGTGCATCCTGCTAATACAATTCGAATGGCTAATGCTTTGATAAAAGCCAATAAAAGATTTGATTTATTTATTTTCCCCGGGCAGCGCCATGCTTATGGAGATATGAATGAATATTTTTTCTGGTTATTGTCAGATTATTACAGCAAATGGCTACTCGGAGATTTTTCTCAACCTGTAGATATGGAAGAAATGAACAGGGATGCAGAGCAGTCAGGAAGTAAAAAGAAATAATTGAATCAGCAATTTCTAAACCTCCAATAAATTATTGGAGGTTTTTTTATTTTAATCACCATTAAACCAAATATTTCCTTTTTTCATTTAACCGTTACCTTTGAGATAAATAAAATTGATAATTATAAAATCTTAAATAACTAAGAACGATGGCAGCCCGAACAGATAATTTTACGAGTCCTGATTACTTTGGCGTAGATGAATTATTAACTGATGAACATAAACTGATCCGTGAGACAGTTCGTAGTTATGTAAAAAAAGAGATCTCTCCTATAATAGAAGACTATGCTCAAAAAGCAGAATTTCCCCAACAAATTGTAAAGCAGTTAGGTGATCTTGGTTGTTTCGGTCCAACTGTTCCAATGGAATATGGAGGCGGTGGATTAGATTATATTTCTTATGGATTAATGATGCAGGAACTGGAAAGAGGCGATAGCGGAGTTCGTTCGACAGCATCTGTTCAAGGTTCATTGGTAATGTTTCCAATTTATCAATACGGTAATGAAGAGCAGCGTAAAAAATATTTACCCAAACTGGCCAGTGGTGAATGGCTTGGATGTTTCGGTTTAACAGAACCGGATCATGGCAGTGACCCAAGCAGCATGCTAACAAATTTTAAAGATGCTGGTGATCATGTAATATTGAATGGCGCAAAAATGTGGATCAGTAATGCACCGTTCTCACAAGTAGCAGTTGTGTGGGCAAAGGATGAGGCAGGCGTTGTTCATGGATTAATAGTGGAAAGAGGAATGGAAGGGTTCAGTACTCCAACCACCCATGGAAAATGGAGTTTAAGAGCATCTGCAACCGGTGAATTGGTTTTTGACAATGTTAAAGTTCCGAAGGAAAATATTTTGCCCAATGTAAAAGGTTTGAAAGGTCCTCTAGGTTGTTTAACGAAAGCCAGGTATGGAATTGCCTGGGGAACAATTGGTGCAGCAATGGATTGTTATGATACTGCTTTGAGATATTCAATGGAAAGGGAACAATTCGGGAAACCAATTGGTGCATTTCAATTGCAACAAAAAAAGTTAGCAGAAATGATAACAGAGATCACCAAAGCTCAATTATTGAATTGGAGACTTGGTGTTTTAATGAATGAAGGAAAAGTAACACCACAGCAAGTAAGTATGGCAAAAAGAAATGCATGTGAAGTGGCTACAAATATTTGCAGGGATGCGAGGCAGATGTTAGGTGGTATGGGTATTACAGGAGAATATCCTGTTATGCGTCATATGATGAACCTGGAAAGTGTAATTACTTATGAGGGAACTCATGATATTCATTTATTAATTACCGGTATGGATGTAACCGGTTTCAATGCCTTTAAATAGTATGAAAATCTTTTTAATTGGTTTTATGGGCTCCGGTAAATCACACTGGGGACGTTTATTAAGTGAGAAACTTGGTATGCGTTTTTTTGATCTGGATGAACAGATCATAGAGCAAGCAGGAAAGTCAATTGTAGAAGTATTTGCAACAGAAGGAGAAGAACAATTTAGATTAATAGAAAAAGATGTATTACATATTATCACTGAAAGCCACGATAGTTTTGTAATGGCATGTGGTGGTGGTGCACCTTGTTATTTTAATAATATTGAGTTTATGAATAAAGCAGGTACAACTGTCTGGATCCATACTCCCTTAGATGTATTATTTCAAAGACTATTAAAGGAAAAAGATAAAAGGCCATTGATAAAAGAATTTTCTGATGATCAGCTACAATCTTATATCAATAAAAAATTTGCCGACCGTAGAATTTATTACCAGCAGGCAAAAGTTTCTGTAGATGAAGAACCGATTCAAATAGAAAGATTAATTGATAATATATTCCATGCATAAGAGTTTTCTGATTATAGCTGCCTTCTTTAGTGCTTTATCTGTAGCTCTTGGAGCTTTTGGTGCACATGGCCTGGAAAAAATTACAACAGATGAAAAGATATTGCATGGATTTCAAACCGGTGTACAGTATCAGTTATATCATTCATTTGGTTTATTCATAATAGCAATTCTTGCAGAGCGGTATAAAAACAAGTTTATTGTGTTAGCAGGAAAATGTTTTGTTGCAGGGATCATCTTGTTTTCAGGGTCTCTTTATTTACTTACTTTTCTTAAAATTGAAAACAGTAGTGTTGTTAAATTTGTTGGACCAATAACACCATTGGGGGGATTATTATTTATTACCGGATGGATATTTCTTATGATTGCTGTTTTAAAAGAAAAAAGATCATAAGGGTAATTCAAGTACTGATACCGTACCATTCTTATTTTCAATACTAAATTTTCCACCAATGGTTTCCATTCTTTTAGCAATATTTTTTAATCCATTTCCAAACTTTCTCGTTTTTTCAATATCTATTCCCTGTCCATTATCATAAATCACAATTCTTAATTTTTCATTTACCTCTATTGTTATATATACAGAAGTTGCATTGGAGTGTTTTAATACATTATTAAGTGTTTCTTTAACTGGTAGGAAGACATTTCTTCTTTTGTCACCGGAAATTTCTATGATTGGAATGTTTTCAGGAATCTTCACCAGACATTCAATTTGTGTGTTCTCAAAGTATTCAATAGCGTATACTCTTATATATGATATTAAATTGTCTAATGTATCGTTATTATTATCCATACTCCAGATAATGGCATTCATTTTATTGAGAATGTCATCTGCAGAAGTAGAGATCTTGTCAATTTCAACAGGTGTATTTTCTTTCATTTTGCTTCGGGCAATTTCACTCATTAATCGGATAACCGTCATACCTGATCCAAGTTCATCATGCATATCTGCAGAGATTCGATGTCTTTCTTCTTGCTGTGCTTTATATACAGCAAGTTCTTTTTCATATTCTTTTAATTTATTCTGAACTTTCAAATTCTCCCTCTCTTTTGTTTCTGCTATTATACGTTTGTTGTTTTTATAATTTAAAGCTGTTAGAAAGAAAAGTAGCTCTAAAACCAACCCTAGTTCATAATAAAAAAGGGAGGAAACGAAAACTCCTGAAAAATTGGCAAATAATGCTCTGTCTGAAATAGCTATGAATGAAATAATCGAAAATACCAATAGATAAAAGTTTCCCCAGATAATATACCGTAATAACTTGTCCTTCCAATACTTAAGGCTGTATATAAGAAATATTATTATATATATTAATAAAAAGAGCTTAGTAGCATTTTCAATTAAACTCTCCGTACCAAAATCGTTTGTATAAAAATGAAAAATAGTATACGTAACTAATGAAAGTATTAATAATGCAATGCCGGAATTATATAACTTAAAAAGAAATGGATATTTCGATCGGGTATTTAAAAATATTTTCATAAAGGCCATATAGAATACAACTCCAATTCCCATCAACATAAAATCGAGATAACTTTCAAGAAAAAAGCTGGCTTTTGAAATTCTAAAATTATAAAAGGATTTACTAAAAAGCATTAATCCTATAAATGTTGCATAGCAAGAGTAATAAAGAAACTCCCGATTTTTGGTTTGAAAGAAGTTAGCCAATGTATATAGCAGCATCATTAGTAAAAGACCACAGAAAATATTGGTAAGAATGTTATCTCGATTATTGGTGATCTTTACTTCTGCAATGAAGGTATTAGTATAGTTTGAATTGATTAGTCGGGGACGTATTGTATTAATATACGTTTTTAGAAAAGTAAGTTCTGCCAATATTGTAGCTGAATCAAATGCGTTAAGTGTGAGCATTCTAAAACCTAAACTATCTGGGTTATTGGGAAGTATATTAGGCAGCTTTTGAATTTTTGAGCCTTTAACTTTATACAATTGAATATTCTTAAAATAAAATCCCGGAAAAAAATAAATTGAATTGGAGGTGTCCGCAACATTGCAGATGTTGAATTTCAGTAATAATTTTTTGGTAACATATTTATTAGGTATCTGGCCTTTGTGAATTATATATGGTTCAAATTTAAGTCTGGGATATTCTTTCTCAATATTTGACTGAAGATCAGTATAAACACTGCTGGTAGAGCTGTACATTGATTTTACAAGCTCAACTTTATTAATATCAAAATAGTCGGGAATTCTGTTTTCCTGTGCTATACTATTCTTTGCCAATAGAAAAGAATAGATCAGTAAAAGTGAAAGCAAAAATTTATTCTTTTCCATGCAGTCCGGAATAGGTTGTAAACCAAATGTAATACTTAGGTTCTGTAAATGCTAGTTTTAGGCATACCTCTTTAAGGTAAAATTTCAGTTGGAAATGCTTAAATAGTATCTTTGCAGCCATGGCTAATAAGCTGAAAAAGAAAGTAAAAGATACTCCTGAGAAAAAACCGGCCAATTCTGATGTCAAACCATTTCGTCCTGAGAAGGAAGAGAAACTGGATATCAAAGCTATTGCCCGGGATGAACGTACCTTGAAAATAATTGGTACTATTTCCTTGCTATTTGCAGTATTCCTTTTTATTTCATTGGGATCCTATCTTTTTACCTGGAAGGAGGATCAGGCAATTGCCAGGCAAGGGCTTTCTGCATTGCTGGATAATGATAAGCCTGTGGCTAATTTATTGGGACGATTTGGAGCGATAATGTCCTATTTTTTTATTTTCAAAGCCTTCGGATTAGCCTCATTTCTGATTTGTACCTTCTTTTTTGTAGTAGGGGTGAATTTACTTTTTAGAACGAAAGTGTTTTCTATCTGGCGAAATCTTAAGTATGTAACCTTGGGTCTTCTGGTGTTATCTGTTTCATTATCCTTTATTTTTAGCAATAGTGATTTTGCATTTGGTGGAGGTGTCGGCAATATGATAAATGAGAAATTGGTTGGTGCATTAGGATCATTTGGAACAGCGGCTGTATTATTACTACTTGCAGTGATCTATTTTATATGGCAATTTAATCCTGCATTTAAATTACCGAATAAGGAACAGGCTATCGTTGGAGAAACTGAAAATGATGGGATAGATGTAATTCCTGCTGCTGAAGGATCAACAATAAATGATCTTTATGCCGGTAATGATACAGTTGATAAGAAAGGAAATGCAGTGTTGGCAGAAGGGTCAGTTGTGATCAACTTTCCGGATGAAAAGCCTGTTCATGATTTTAAGATCATTGAAAAAGAAGAACAAATTGAAGAAAAAGTAGCAACAGGAGAAGTCAATGAAGTTATAGAAAATGATGAAGTTGAAATAGAAGAAGAGTCTTTGGAAGAATATGTGCCGCCTGTACAAGCAAGAGCTATTACTAAAAAATCTGATGATCCGCTTGAATTGGAAATAAAAGCTGTTCCCGAGGAAATAGAAGAAGAGAAAGGAAGTGTTGTCGAAAATTTACCACCCTATGAGCCTACACTAGACCTGAAGGATTATAAATATCCGACTTTAAAATTGCTGGAAGCACATGGTAGTGAAAAAATAATTCAGGATACAAATGAGCTGCAGAATAATAAGAACCAGATCATTGAAACGTTGAGAAACTATTCAATAGAAATTCAAAAGATCAGTGCAACGGTTGGTCCAACAGTCACCCTATATGAAATTGTACCTGCTCCCGGTGTAAGAATTTCAAAGATCAAAAACCTGGAAGATGATATAGCATTAAGTCTTGCAGCGTTGGGTATCAGAATCATTGCGCCAATACCCGGAAAAGGAACTATCGGTATTGAAGTGCCCAATGTAAGAAAGACCATTGTAAGCATGCGGTCACTACTTTCTTCTGAGAAATTTCAGCATAATAATTACAGCTTACCGATAGCTATTGGTAAAAGGATCGATAATGAAAATTATATTGTAGATCTTACATCAATGCCGCATATGCTGATGGCGGGAGCTACTGGCCAGGGTAAATCTGTTGGATTGAATGCGATTCTGGTTTCGCTGTTGTATAAAAAGCATCCTTCACAATTAAAGCTGGTATTGATCGATCCCAAAAAAGTGGAGCTGAGTATTTATCGTCATATTGAAAAGCACTTTTTAGCCAAATTGCCGGGAGAAGAGGATGCAATTATTACTGATACAAAAAAAGTAGTTCATACGTTAAATGCTCTTTGTATTGAAATGGATAACCGGTATGATCTGTTGAAAGAAGCCGGGGCAAGAAATATCAAGGAATACAATGAAAAATTCATTAAAAGAAGATTAAATCCTCAAAAGGGTCACCAATATCTTCCATTTATTGTATTAGTAATAGATGAATTTGCAGACCTGATCATGACGGCAGGAAAGGAAATAGAAATGCCCATTGCCCGATTGGCACAGTTGGCAAGAGCAGTAGGAATACATCTGATCATTGCAACACAGCGTCCGTCAGTAAATATTATTACCGGTACTATCAAAGCGAATTTCCCTTCAAGAATTGCATTTAAGGTTTCATCTAAAATTGACTCAAGAACAATTCTTGATACAGGTGGTGCTGAGCAGTTGATCGGTAAAGGAGATATGCTGATCTCTCATCATGGGGAAGTAACCCGTTTGCAATGCGCATTTGTGGATACACCGGAAGTTGAAGAGGTAGTAGAGTTTATTGGAAATCAGAGAGGATATCCGCAGGCATTTTTATTACCGGAATACATCGATGAGAAAGAACTGGAAGGAAGAGATTTTGATATTTCCGACAGAGACTCATTATTTGGTGATGCTGCAAGATTGATCGTCCAAAACCAGATCGGTTCTACTTCATTATTACAAAGGAGAATGAAATTGGGTTATAACAGAGCTGGCCGGTTAATGGATCAATTAGAAGCAGCAGGAATTGTTGGCCCAAATCAAGGTAGTAAGGCAAGGGATGTTCTGATAAAAACAGAGATGGAATTACAGCAACATCTCGATGCAATTGGTTGATCCGCTTTCTTCCCGTTTAAATCGGGACTTCAGCAAACAAATCCGTTAGCAGCTTGTTAAGAAAATAAATTGGTTTGCAACCCGGTACGGTCATTGTAAGTCATTAAACCGATATTATTTATCTTTGACCTTCTTGAAATCTGATTACTACGCCACACAATCTATTAAAAATGAAGAAAGTTTACCTGCTAATTAACATTTTAATTGTATCAATATTTGCATCATCTCAAACCAGTGATCCGGCTGCAAAAGCAATTCTGGATGGTGTAAGTGCCAAATTCAAGACTTATTCTACTGTACAGGCAAATTTCTCCTACAAAGTTGAAAATGCATCTGGAAAGGCTTTATCCACTAAAACCGGTTCTTTAATGATGAAGGGAACCAAATACAAAGTGAATTTCAGCGGGCAAGAGATATTTTGCAATGGCACCACTGTTTGGAATTATGATAAAAGTGTACATGAAGTTACAATCAGTAATCTAGATGCTTCCAGTGGAATGATCACTCCTCAAAAGTTATTCACTAATTTTTATGACAAGGATTTTCGTTATATAATGAATGGAGAGAAAAAAGTGGGTTCTAAAACTATTCAGGAAATAGAATTGACACCTATTGATAAAAGCAAGCCATTTCACAAAGTATATGTGCAGGTAGATAAAGCTACCAAGACGATCTATAGTACAAAGGTTTTGGAAAATGCCGGTAACAGATACATCTATACTGTAACTACAATGAAGACAAATGCACCTCTTTCTGATGCTACATTTACCTTTGATAAAAGTAAATATCCTGGTGTAGAGGTGGTGGACTTAAGATAATATCGAACTGAAAATAATTTTTAAAGGATTATCATAACTGGTAATCCTTTTTTTATTCATTTAAATAACTGCTTTTCTCAGTGTAACTAATTTCGTAAGCAGATCTTCCAGCAGATCCAGTTTCAACATATTTGCTCCATCACTTTTAGCAACTGATGGATCAGGATGTGTTTCGATGAATAATCCATCTGCACCGGCAGCAATAGCCGCTTTTGCAATTGTTTCGATCAAATGAGGATTTCCACCGGTAATTCCAGAAGTAAGGTTAGGTTGTTGTAAAGAATGGGTTACATCCATTACTACAGGTACACCATGAGCTTTCATGGCAGGAATATTTCTGTAATCAACTACCAGATCTTGATAGCCAAATGTTGTTCCCCGTTCTGTTAGCATCACTTTGTCGTTCCCGGCATTTTTTATTTTATCTACTGCAAACTTCATAGCCTCTCCACTTACAAACTGTCCTTTTTTTACATTGATGATTTTACCCGTTTTTGCTGCAGCGATCAACAGATCTGTTT
>JAHEMN010000114.1 GCA_024643645.1 Chitinophagaceae bacterium
TATTAAAAGGCGCATCAGCTGCTGCCATTTGGGGTTCAAGGGCAGCTAATGGAGTTGTGGTTATTACAACTAAAAAAGGTAAAGCTGGCGGTATTAAAATTTCATATACATCAAGCTATTCAACAGATAAAATCAACCGGCAACATCCTTTACAATCAACTTTTGGTCAGGGTTCCGGTGGAAGATATAGTGCAACTTCTGCTAATTCCTGGGGAGATAAGATTGCCGATAGGGCTGGTGGTGCAGATGTTACTTCTGGATCAGCTTATTATCAAGGCTATATAACAGGTACTAAATATTACACGTTGGCTAGTGGAACCGCATCAAACCCGCATGGTGGAAAAAACAGTACTGATACATATGTTGACAAAAATTTTGATGGTATTTTTGGAAACGGCCATTACTGGCAAAATGCAATTTCACTAAGTGGTGGTACTGATAAATCCCGTTTCTTTTTAAGTCTCGAAAATCTGGATCAGCAAGGAATCATTAAAGCAAATAGTGATTATAAAAGGAACTCCATCCGTCTGAATTCTGATCATAATTTTGGAAAATATCTTAAGTTCAGTAATAAAGCAGCTTATATTAATGTAAGCTCTGATAGAGTTCAGAATAACTCAAACACAGCCGGTCTTTACCTTGGACTATTAAGAACAGCAGCTGATTTTGATAATACTGATTATATTGGTAGTTATTTTGATGCTACTGGTATCGAATACCGTAATAGACAAAGAAGCTACCGTCGTTATCGTGGGGATAATGTTCAACCAACATATAATAATCCTTATTGGACAATATACCGGCAAAATGCAACTTCCAAAGTTGATCGCTTTCTTGTTTCATCAGAAGTGTCTTCTAATCCATTACCATGGCTGGAGTTGATATTAAGGGGTGGTATAGATGCCAATTTTGATAAACGAATATATTTCTTCCCGGTAGGTTCTGCAGGTGAAAGATCAGGAGGAAGTTACCGAAATGAAAAAATCTCTGAAGTAGAGAAAAATCTGGATCTGATCGGTAGAGCTACAAAAGACTTTAATGATAAACTAAAGGGTACATTTATATTAGGCGTAAATTTTAACGATCGTCAAAGGGAAATACTTTACGGAGAAGCAAATGCTTTTGTTGACGATTTAAGTTTGCAAAACTTTTTGGTAACCTCTGCTGCAAACACTCAGGTTATCAATAGCCTTAGGCATGTAAGTTCAAACAGAGGGTATTCTACCATTGGATTGGAAATGAATGATCAGCTTTTTGTAAATGTAGGAGGTGCAATAGAAGCTGCATCTACTATAAGTAAAGCTTTCTTTTATCCTTCAGGTGATGTTGCCTGGCAATTTACAAAACTGGCTTCATTGCAAAACTCTAAGGTGCTCAGCTTTGGAAAAATCAGAGCTGCATGGGGTAAAGTGGGTGTGCAACCGTTGCCATATAATTTTGTAACCACTTTTGAAACGCCAGTTTATAATGCATATGACGATGGATTGGCTTTAACCAATTTTGGCGGTGGCTTTAGTTTAGATAATGTAAAAGGAAATAACAATCTTCGACCTGAAATAAAAACAGAATGGGAAATTGGGGCTGACCTTCGTTTTTGGAATAATAAAATAAGCTTAGGTCTTTCTTATTATAGTAATAAAATCGAAGATATTTTATTGAATGTAGGATTGCCTCCTTCAAGTGGGTTTACCAGCCAGTATACCAATGCTGCCACTATGGAGAATAAAGGAATTGAGGTTGATCTGAAATATGATGTCATTAAGAAGAAAGATCTGAATGTGCAGCTGTATGGTAATTTCAACCGGAATAGAAATAAAGTACTTAGTCTTAGCGGAACAGGAACAGTTGACCTGACTACACAGTCCGTAAGTTCAAGAGCAGTGGAAGGATATCCTTTGGGTGTTTTATGGGGTCCCCGTGCACTTAGGGATACTAAAGGAGATTATGTATTGGATGCAAACGGATTTCCACAGATCGATCTTTCCCAGGGTGTAATAGGAGATCCAAATCCGGATTGGAGAGGTGGTGCAGGTGTATCAGCTTCCTATAAAGGGATAGACTTTAATATTCTTTTTGAGACTTTCCAGGGAGGCGATATATCACAGGGAACAAAAGCGGTGTTATATAATTTTGGTACACATGCTGATGTAAGTAAAGAGATTACATTAACAGAAGCCTTGAAAAATGTAAATGGTGCTACTTTCCCTGTTGGTACAGTGGTAAGGGGAAATATCGGAAATTATGGTGGTGGTAATGTATTGTTGGATGAAGCATGGTATACATCAAGGGGAGCTGGTTTAGGTTCTTCAGCAATCCGTGAATTTTTTGTAGGCGATGCCAGCTGGACAAGACTCCGTGAAGTATCGTTGGGGTATACACTAAGTTCTCCCGGATTTAAAAAAGCTACCAAATTTAGTTCAATGCGTTTCTCCTTATCAGGTAGAAACCTTGCCTTGTGGACAGATATTGTTGGCTTCGATCCGGAAGTTAATCAGTCAGGGGTTAATAATGGATTTGGTACAGAATACTTTACCAATCCAAGTACCAAATCATGGTTATTCACTATATCCCTTAACTTTTAATCATCACCTAAAGAAAAAATCATGAAAAAAATAATAATCATATTCACAGTTCTTCTTATGGGAGTTTCCTGTACAAAATTGTACGATGGACAAAATGTTGATCCCAATAATCCCACTGCTGTAAATGCGGAAACATTATTAAAAGGAATGCAGCTTGCTAATATTTCTGTTCAGGTAAGCCATATTCAACGTATTACAGGTATGTGGATGAATCAATATAAAGGAGTGGTACTATTATACCAGGGTTTGGGACAATATGATATTTCGGGTGAAGAATCAAATGATACCTGGCAATATGTTTATCAACGAATTGCCAAGCAAGGGAGTGTAATAAGGGAAGCACTACCAACCAATAGCTTATATATCGGGATTTCTAAAATTATAGAAGCGAATGCGCTGGGTACGGCTACAGCTTTATACGGCGATATCCCTTTTTCTGAAAGAGCTAATGATGCTTTTCCTGTTCCAAAATTTGATAAACAAATAGATGTATATGCAGGCATTCAACAATTATTGACTGATGCAATTACTGCGCTAAGTACAACATCTCCAAATGCCGTTCTTCCGAACGATATATTTGCGCATAGAAGTTCTACCTGGATCAGGATTGCTAATACTTTAAAGGCAAGATACTATCTCGAAACAAGAGAATACCAGAATGCCTATAATGCTGCTCTGCTGGGAATTAATTCTACTGCTACTTCCTGGAAATTTAATCCTCCTGCATTGGTTCCGGATGGTGATTATAACTTACTAAATACGTTTATTGATCAACGTGGTGGTTATATGTCAACAACCGGTTCTTACCTCAACGATATATTATTAAAATCAGGACAAACGGGTAATCGCAATAATGCAAAAACCAATGAAGATGCCCGTTTAAAATACTATAAGATCACCGGTACATCTGCTAATACCGAATTAGGTGTGGCGAGAAAAGATGCCCCTATGCCGTTGGTTACTTATGAAGAAAATTTATTAATTCTGGCAGAAGCTGGATTTAGGCTTAATGGATTTACTGAAGGCCTTACTCAATTGAATAAGGTGAGGGGTGTATTAAGAACAAACCTTGGTTTGGCAACGATGCCTCCAACTGGTGGAACTATCTTATATACTGATTATTTAGCTACAGATTTTGCTCCGGCGGGCATTGAAAATCCAGGTACATTAACGCCGGATAAAGCTTTGTTGAAAGAGATCATTGAAGAACGGTATGTAACATTGTATGGAACCATTATCCCTTTTAATGATGCAAGAAGGTTACGTAAACTGGATAATGATGTGAATGTTCCTATTCCATTTACTACGCCAACAGCAACAGCACATCCGGAAAGGGTGATATATGCACAAACTGAAATAAATGCAAATCCAAATGTGCCTAGCCCAATTCCAACATTGCTTACAAAGACACAAGTAAATCAATAGAAAAAAAAGCGATTGCTTCCAGTAAAAAAGCAAATACAAACATTATTTATCATAGGGTCAATGCTAATTATAGGCATTGACCCTGCTTTTTCACAAAAAGAAGTTTTCAGAAGTAAGGACACTGTAAAAGAAATAATAACCCTTAGCCAGAAAATAGATACGATTCAACAACGACATTACAAATTTTCTAATACTGGTCTTTTGTTCAGCTGTGAATTTGCGGGAGGACGGATAAATAATGTTACACAAAAAAATGATTCTGTATTTACTGTTTTAAGCAGTGCGGAAAATTATCCTATCAACCCAAGTCCGTGGTATGCATTTTATATTGTATCTGACCGATCAAGAAAATTATTAATTGAACTTAATTATACAAATAGTAAACATCGTTATTATCCGAAGATCAGTAAGGATGGAAAAAACTGGCAACCTGTTGATTCTGCATTAGTAGAATATATTCAGCCAGGAAAAGATAAATTCGGAACGGGTTCAATGCCTGCTTCTGCTAAAGTTACACTGAATCTTAATAAAGATGATACGGTTTGGATAGCTGCACAAGAAGTTATTTCATCCAAAAATGTTTACGAATGGATTGACGATTTACCGGGTAATAAAAAAATCAATAAAGGCATAGCTGGTTATTCCACCTTTGGAAAAGAGATAAGGTATTTCACTATTGGAAAAATAAAAAAGAATAAACCTTCTGTTGTTATCATCAGCCGTCAACATCCACCGGAAGTAACAGGTTATTTTGCGATGCAGCAGTTTGTAGATGTACTCTTATCAAATCGAAAGCAAAGTAGAAAATACAGAAGAAAATTTGTGACTTATGTAGTTCCGTTAATGAATCCGGATGGTGCTGATTATGGTCATTGGCGGCACAATGCAGGTGGTATTGATCTCAATAGAGATTGGTTACAACAAAATCAGCCTGAAATACAACAGGTCAATCATCTAATTGACAGTTCTACAAAAGCAAATAATTCGAATGTTTTATTCTTTATAGACTTTCATTCTACCTGGGATGATATTTTTTATACTAATACACCAACAAAAAAATCTAATCTTCCCGGATTGATGGATGCAATGTTATTGGAGATGGAAAAGGAATTGCAACAAGGAGCATTGAACATCAAGCCATCAGAAAAAAATGAAAGCTATGTAAGTAAAGGATATTTTTATAATTTCTATAATGCAGAGTCTGTAACTTATGAGGTAGGAGATAATACCAGCAGAGAAATTATTGATAGAAAAGGAAGAGTAGCTGCACAATCATTTTTAAAAACACTTTTCAAATTATACAAATGATCAAATCTTTTAATTTAGTTATCACAAGTTTTTCTATAGCAGGTCTTTTGCTTGCCAGTTGTACCATTGCTCAAAAAACAACTAAGCAGCCATCAAGAGATGCGGATAAAGCGATAAGCATAAAAAATATTGACAGTAAGTATTCTTTTTATAAAGACAAAGCTTTACAAATCTGGAATTATGCAGAAGTAGGATACAAAGAAGTAAAAAGTTCTGAGTTATTACAAACTACTTTAAAGGAAAATGGATTTACAATTCAGGCAGGAGTGGCAGGAATCCCGACTGCCTTTGTTGCAAGCTATGGATCCGGCTTACCGGTTATTGGTATACTGGCAGAGTTCGATGCATTGCCCGGGCTTTCTCAAAATGCAAAACCGGTTAAAGATCCGAATGCTGCTTTGGATGCTGGACATGGATGTGGCCATCATTTATTTGGCGTGGCTTCGGCAGCTGCAGGAATAGAGTTGAGTAATTTTTTGAAGAAAAATAAATTACAGGGAACCATAAAAGTATTCGGTACCCCTGCAGAAGAAGGTGGTTCAGGTAAGGTGTATATGGTAAGAGAAGGTTTATTTAAAGGTGTAGATATTGTTATGCACTGGCATCCGGATAGTAAGAACGGTGCTAACCCTTATACTTCATTAGCGAATAAAACAGCTAAGTTTCGTTTTCGTGGAATTTCTGCACATGCTTCCGGTCATCCTGATAAAGGTAGATCTGCTTTAGATGGTGTGGAAGCAATGGATATGATGGCGAATATGATGCGGGAACATATGCCCTCCGATACCAGGATGCATTATGTAATAACAGATGGTGGTAAAGCCCCTAATGTAGTTCCTGATTATGCGGAAGTGTATTATTATATGCGTCATCCCCAGAGAGATGTTCTGATGAGTTTATTTGACAGGCTGGTAAAAGTTGGTGAAGGTGCCGCTATGGGTACGGGAACAAAAATGGAGTATGAAGTAATAGGTGGTGTATATGAATTATTACCGGTTGATACATTAGCAAGAGTAATGCGAAACAATATGGTAAAAGTGGGAGGGGTTAATTATACTCCGGAAGAAATCGCATTTGGGAAAAAATTACAGGAATCATTTATTGGAACAAAACCTCCTATCAGCGAAGCAGCAACTATAGAAGAATATAAACCTGTAGATCCTGATAATCGTTCAGGCGGATCAACTGATGTGGCAGATGTAAGTTGGGTAGTCCCCACCGTTGGTTTCAGAGCAGCCACCTGGATACCGGGTACACCATCACATAGCTGGCAGGCCGTTGCATGTGGTGGCACTGAGATAGGAACAAAAGGAATGATGGTTGCTGCCAAAACATTGACACTAACAGGCATCGATCTGTTTACACAACCAAAGATCATAGAAAAAGCAAAGGCTGAATGGTTACAAGCCAGAGGTGAAGGTTTTGAATATGTACCATTGATCGGTGATCGAAAGCCTGCATTAAACTACAGAGATTAATGAATATACTACAGGAATGGCCTTCTTTATTAATTGTAGCAGGAGTTACCGCTTTTGTAATATTCTCTTCAGAAAAAAAGAAAGGATTTTTTCCTAAGTTATATCAATGGGTGCCTCCCATACTGCTATTATATTTATTACCAACTATTGCTACTAATACAGGAATTGTAAAACCGGGTAATAGTATCCGTATACTGGCAATGAATACCATCTTGCCGTTGAGTTTAATAATGCTCACGGCAATCATTCATATTCCAGACCTGTTAAGAGTAACAAGAAAAGGATTACTTGTTTTTCTGATCGGAACAATTGGAATTGTGATCGGTGGTCCGTTGGCGTTGAAATTAGTGGGTTTGTTTAATCCGGAACTATTACAACAGCAGGGAGCAGATGCCGTATGGAGAGGGCTGGTTTGTATAAACGGAAGCTGGATCAATGGTACACCAGGACAGTTAAGTATGAAAGAAGTGTATGGAGCCAGCGAAGAGTTATTTTTAACCTCCCTTGCATCAGATGTTATTCTTCAAAACATATGGCTATTCTTTTTATTGTATTCTGTAAAGTTTCATAAAAAAATAAACCGTTGGCTAACGGGAAGTGCAACGGTTGATTATGATATGATCGATAATGAAGAAGAGGAGAGGGAGAAAAAAGTAAAGCTTAGTTTCCCAAATATCAAGCTATGGGTAGTGTTGGCTGTTACATACGCTTTAGTAATACTTCTTTCAAAATTTTGTGCTGATTCCTTTGCAAAAAGTATTGGAACTGATGAAACAAACCCCTGGTCTTTTTTAGGAAAGAAATCTTTGTGGCTTATTTTATTCTCTACTTCTTTCGGTGTGATACTTTCATTTACCAATATGTTTAAAAAATCCATTCGCATATGGACAGGTCTTGGTAATGGCATGCTATTTTTTGTGATCGCAACAATTGGATTACAATTGGATCTGCAAAACGTAAAAATAAATTCATCATTCTTCATCATCGGGTCAATCTGGTTACTGATACATTTATCTGTATTGCTGATCGGTGCAAAAGTCCTGAAAGCTCCATGGCATTATATTGCCATTGGCAGCCAGGCCAATATTGGCGGTCCAGCTTCTGCTTCAGTAGTGGCTTCTGCTTTTCATCCCAGCCTGGTATCACTAGGCATATTATTAGGTGTGTTAAGTAACCTGATAGGGAACTATGCAAACCTGTTAGCAGGATTTTTATATCAGTTTGTTACCGGGTAATTATATTTTATAAATAGATCCCGATTATCAATGCCACCATACAAACAATGGTGATGATAAAAAGAAATGTGGTTATAAATTTTAACCATGTCTTCAAACTTATATTCACCATTGCAAGGGATGGGAGTATGAGTCCGGTAGGTGCTACGAAGGACATAATGCACATGCCATACATATAAGAATTTACAATTTCTCTTCCGGGTATATTCACCAGTATGGCCAATGCCCCAATGATTGGCATCGTTAAAACTGCCATTCCGGAACTGGATTGAATAAAAAGCGAAAACACAATATAAAATAAAAGCAATATGAGAATGAACAAGGCAGGTTGCATTCCCTGCACTAAATTGGCGGCATAGTAAAGTATTGAATCACTGATATGTCCTTCGTTTAAAACGATCGTCACTCCTCTTGCCACGCCAATAATAAATGCAACAGCAAGCAAGCTTTCTGCTCCTTTAATAAATTCTTTGGTAAACACTTTCTCGTTTATTCCATTGATAACAGCAATGAGAATGGAAGCTCCTAAAAAAAGTACTGACATTTCCAATGTCCACCATTTTAAAAATACAACACCAGCGATCATTGTTAGAAATGTCATTATATAAATAAATAATGACAATTTAGCTTTCCAGTCCAGTACCGGTGTTTCAGATTGATCATTCGCAAACGTTTCATATAATGGTTTTACTTCGCCATCGATCTTATATACCAATGATGCAGCAGGATCTTTTTTTACTTTGGCGGCATATCGTAAAATATACCAGATCATAATTCCGGTTACAATTACCCAAAGTATTAACCTTGCTGATAATCCATCCATCCAATTAATACCTGCTGCATTAGATGCGATTATTGTAGAGAAAGGATTGGAGAAAGCAGGAATACAACCAACGGAAGTTCCTCCGAATATAACGGCAAGCGGAACTAACAGATCATAACCTGCTGCCAGAAATAACGGAACCAGTACCGGGTAGAATACCAATGCTTCTTCCGCCATACCATATGAACCGGCGAAAAAAGAAAATATAGAAGTAAGAATAGCGATCAGCCAATGTTCCCTGCCTTTCATAGTATGTGCCAACCAGGAGATACCTTTCATCATAGCACCTGTTTCATTAAACACAAACATGAAACCTCCAATGATGAGGACGAATAAAATAATATCCATACTGTCATAAACACCTTTGATCGGAGCCTGCAACACACTCAAAAATCCCTGTTGATTTCTTTCGAGTTTAGTAAATGTGCCTGGTATAGAAATTGGTTTACGTATATCACCATCAATAAATTTTTCAACGTTAATATGAATACCCAGGCTGTCTAAAGTTTGTTGTGTAAGTGGAAGCGATACTTCACTGGTATCAGTTGTCATTGTAAATGTTTTTCCGGTTACTGCCAGTTTATTGTATTGCCCTGCTGGTAACAGCCATGTACAGATAGCAGCAAGTATTATAACCATCATCAGGATGGTGATAGGCCCGGGGAAAGCTCTTTTTTTAGACATGTTTTGATTTTTATTTCTCTAGTTCTTCAATTGTTTTTTTCGCTGCCGCTAATCGTATCTGTTTATTTTTCTCTACCAGTTTATGTGTTGCCCATTTTTCTAACTTATGATGTAACGGAACTAACAATGCAGCAATACAAACCAATGCTAATAACATTAATATTGGATTATGATGCGTAATTCTTTCCAAAAAAGGATGAAGCAATAAATTTAAAAATTCAAACACAACCAATAAAGCAACCACTCCTAAAAACTGGATAACTTTTGTATTGGTAATATGACGGCGACTGAGAGCTAAAAAAAGAATCACAAATGTGATGATGCCTAACGCCAATGAGGCATATTGTATATTTTGTTTTCGTTGTTGTTCTTCTTTTATTTTTTCTTCCGTTACTTTTTGTAGACGGATTTCATCTTCAAAGGTCATCAGTTGAGTTTGTTGAATTGCTTTGGCATTAAATAAACTGTCATTGGTAATTCTAAAAAGTTCTGAA
>JAHEMN010000017.1 GCA_024643645.1 Chitinophagaceae bacterium
ACAATAGAACCATCACAATCTGTTTCAGAAGCTGTTGAATTAATGAAGAAATATGATATTGATCAGATACCGGTAATGAATGGCAATGGTCCTACAGGTGCTATTAGTGAAAGCGGTTTGTTTCAAAAAATATTTAACAACCCGGAAATAAAAAATTCAAAAGTAGAAGAGGTTTTGGAACCCTCATTTCCATTAGTTGCATTTGACACTCCTGTTGAGAAACTAAAAAATCTTATCAATAAAGAAAATGGGGCTGTATTAGCAAAAGATGAGGCTGGCAATTTCCATATTGTCACTAAATATGATGTGATACAAGCATTAGGAAACTGATTCACAATAAATCAATAAATGGGTTTAATTGTACAATGGCTCCTTATCTGGAGCCATTTTGCGTATTTATACTATCTTATTTATGTATAATCCCTGATTTCTCATTCGTCTGAATACGTATAATCTGGTAAATACCGACGTAGAAAAAAAGAGTTGTTTTGCTCTATTATATTAAAGAAATGCAAATTATTTTTGTTTTCCAATTATCCAGAAACGTCCAATTAAAAAAACCGAAACCAATTCCTAAGAAAAACAATTAAGTCCAAGATCTAATTGAAAAACCGTTTGAACCAGATCCTTGAAAAACCGTAGAAGTCCAAACATCCTTGAAGAAAAACCAAGTATCACCGTGTCCAAATCCAATGAAAAGATTAAAGTCCGGAATCCTCCTGCTAAGTAAAATTAGCGGGAGGCGCGGTGAACCTTAACGACCTTTTATCCTTTTTACTATTTTTTATTCACTTTTTCATTTTTTGCAGTAATTTTCTGCATGCCCGTTTTTAAAGACCAAACCGGAAGAACCATTTCATTAAAATCAATTCCAAAGCGGATCATTTCGCTTGTTCCCTCTCAAACTGAATTATTAGCAGACCTTGAACTTACCACTGAAGTTATCGGCATCACTAAATTTTGTATTCATCCGCAATCCTGGTTTAGGAATAAAACAAGAGTTGGAGGTACAAAAAACATTAAGCTGGATATAATTGATAAACTGCAACCAGATCTGATCATTGCCAATAAGGAAGAAAATGTAAAAGAGCAAATTGAAGAACTGGAAAAAAAATATTCTGTTTGGGTTAGCGATATCAATGATCTATCTGATGCATATGAAATGATAAAAAAAATCGGAGACCTTGTAGAGCGAAAACAAAAAGCTGAAGCAATTACAGAATCAATCAAATCAGGATTTTCCAGGTTATCTGATTTTAAACAGATCAGCACCTGTTATTTGATCTGGAAAGACCCATTTATGACAATTGGCAGTGACACATTCATCCATTCAATTTTATCAATTGCTGGATTAAATAATATTTACCAAAATAAAAAACGTTACCCTCAAATTACTATTGAAGAGATTAAACAGCGTAATCCTGAATTACTATTATTATCTTCCGAACCATTTCCGTTTACACAAAAGCATATAGACGAATTACAGATCCATTTACCAAATACAAAAATCCTATTGGTAGATGGTGAAATGTTTAGTTGGTATGGCAGTCGTCTTTTAAAAACGCCGAATTATATTAAAAGTTTACGTCAACAAATTAATTAATACGAACTTAGAGTGAATAAGGCATAAATTATTTCTAATTCTTGCAATGAATTTTACTGAAAAAAATAATGAAATAGAACTTAATGAAGGTGATAAGCCATCCAGGAAGAAACCGATGTATCCCGTTATAGAAAAACTTCGGTTATACCTCAAAAATCATGGCCGTGAAGTAAAGTTGCCTGTGACATATAGTGATCTGTTGAATTACACATGGTCTACCCCGATAAAAGATAAAAATGGAAATGATACTTATTGGGAAAAAACTTCTTATGATAGTCGTGATTGGGATTTTATCCGTGAAGGCCTGGTGAAAATATATGCAGTTTTAAAAACAGAAGGTGATTTTAGTTTTATCAATCACCTTGATGTAGCAAGAGTTGATTATTGCGCTTTTGGCAACTCCCACCCTTTTCGAATTAGGATCGTCAATAAATTCAACGATAATTATGACCATTACTATATTAAAATTGCTGACGCATCCAGAATTTATGGATTGGAACTAGAACATATTCTTTCTCCTAACAGGATCACTTTTTATACATGCAACAATACATTAGTTGAAGAGCATATCCCCGGTATTCCGGGTGACCTCTTTATCAAAAACATGTTAAATGCTCCGGAAACAAATAGTATACGACTTGCAAAAGAATTTGTAAAATTCAATGAACGTTGTTTTGTACGATTACTTGGTGATATGCGCAGTTATAATTTTGTAATTGACATAACCCCTGATATTGAAGATTATCAATACAGGATTCGTTGTATTGATTTTGATCAGCAATCTTATGAAGGAAGAAAAAATCTTTATTTTCCGCAGTTTTTCAAAGAAAATTTTCCTTTTGTAAATCTATGTCTTACGCAATTGAATAGTGAATCCATCTCACAATATCAGTTTGAAGAAAGAACAATGATCACATTCCGGTTGGTATCTTCCCGGTACCGCATCAAGGAGTTGCTTGATATCATGAAAGAAGATGATATATCCACTCCTCAAAAAATTGAACAACTAAAAGAAGAATTGAATATTTATCATCAAACATCACAATTTAATAAATGCCATTCTATTGGTGATATTGTGAAAACAAATTTGAAGGTAACTCTCCGTAAGAATCTGCTATTGGTACAAAAAACGCTGGGCAAGAACAATGATTAAAAGTTTCTGTCATCGAAAATTGGAATATTACAAATAAAACAAATCAGTTACCTTAGCAATCCATGAAAGAAACATAGGCTCTCTTTCATATTATTTTTAAACTCAACCAAAATCAGTAATGAAAAAGTATAAAGCCGGTGTACTGTTCGGTGAAGAACTGGAAGCCCTTTTAAATGATGCAAAAGACAATCAATTTGCTTTACCTGCTGTCAATACCATTGGCACAAATACGATCAATGCAACACTTGAAACAGCTGCTAAAGTAAACTCTCCTGTTATCATTCAATTTTCAAATGGGGGTGCCCAGTTCATTGCCGGTAAAGGAATGCCGAATGATCAGTTACAGGGAAATATCTCAGGAGGCATATCCGGAGCATTGCATATACATAATGTTGCAAAACATTATGGTGTACCGGTAGTTTTACATACGGACCATGCTGCCAAAAAATGGTTGCCATGGGTAAGCGGATTAATAGATGCCGGAGAACAATTTTATAAAGAAAAAAAACAACCTTTATTCAGTTCGCATATGCTTGATCTGAGTGAAGAACCTATTGAAGAAAATATTGGCACCTCTGTTGAGTTTTTTAAACGTATGAAGCCAATGGGTATGGCCATTGAAATTGAATTAGGCGTTACCGGTGGCGAGGAAGATGGAGTAGATAACAGTGAAGTTGAAAATTCCAAATTATATACACAACCTGAAGATGTTGCATATTCCTATAAAGAGTTAAGTAAGGTAGGAAATCTATTTACTGTAGCGGCTGCATTCGGTAATGTACATGGTGTTTATAAACCAGGAAATGTAGAGTTAAGACCAGAAATATTACACAACAGCCAGGTATATATAGAAAAAGAATTAAAAACCGGGCCAAAGCCTGTTTGGTTTGTATTTCATGGTGGTAGCGGATCTCCGCAAAACCAGATCAGAGAAGCTATTGGATATGGCGCTATAAAAATGAATATTGATACTGATCTGCAATGGGCATTCTGGGAAGGTGTGTTAGAGAATTATAAAAAGCATGAAGCCTATTTGCAAGGCCAACTAGGAAATCCAGAAGGTGCAGATAAACCAAATAAGAAATACTACGACCCAAGAAACTGGTTGCGTAAAGGTGAAGAATCTTTTTCTAAAAGGTTAGAAATTGCTTTTGATGACCTGAATTGTATAAATCGTAATTCCTGATCATTTTTTTGATATCTATAATTTCTTTAAACCTGCCTGTTACCGGCAGGTTTTTTTTATAACTTTAATCAAAACTGCTAATAATATCACTTATAATAAATTATTAAAAATTCATTTTAAAATATTTGAAATATGAAAAAAGCCTTTTTATTCATTTTTGCACATCTTTTTACTTTAAATTATGCTTTTACGCAAAACTCAATATTTGGATATAATAATTATATTAACAAGAAGAGTGACACATTAAAATACCGGATACTTTCTCCTGATTATGCGAAAGAAAAAAAATTCCCTCTTATTATCTTTTTACATGGTGCAGGAGAGAGAGGTAATGATAATGAAGCACAATTGAAATGGGGTGTATCAAATTTTACAAATGAAAAAATGATGTTGAAATATCCTGCAATCATCATTGCACCTCAGTGCCCGAATAATATGTCATGGTCCAATATTTCCTTTAAAAGAAACAGCAGAGAAATAAAACTACAGCCTACCCCATCTAAACCAATGGAATTATTATTTGAATTAATTAATACCCTTAAAAATCAAATGCCAGTTGATACTAATCGTATTTATATAACAGGACTTTCTATGGGAGGATATGGAACGTATGATGCAATAGAAAGATATCCCAATATGTTCGCCGCTGCAGTTCCGGTGTGTGGAGCCGGCGATACTTCAAGAGCAGCTTCTATTTCACATATACCAATCTGGATATTTCATGGAGCATTGGATGGAGTTGTTGATCCTTTATACTCCTTGGATATGTTGGATGCATTATCAAAAGCCGGTGCTCATCCCGGGTATACCCAATATCCGGAAGTTGGTCATTTTTCCTGGCTTGGTGCTTATAGTGATGAACAAATGATTGAATGGTTATTCAGACAGTATAAAAAATAGCATTCAAATAAATTAGTTTATAAATGGTAATTGGTTTCAATTTGAATTTTAAATAAACTAAATAAGGGCAACTAAGATTAAACTTATTACGTTAATTTACCGTCTGATCGTTTTAAAAGAAACAAAAATCAAACAATGGCAAAAGCACTGATCCCGGCACTTTTTATAACATTTACTGTTTTTCTGTTTTTCTCCTGTAGCAAAGATGGAAATAATGGAGGGACTTCTGTTGATTGCAGCACTGTTACTAATAAAGCTTTTGCAGCAGATATTGACCCTATTATTCAGGGAAGATGCAATACAGCTGGCTGCCATGCAAGTGGAAGCTCTAATGGTCCCGGTCCTTTAACAAACTATTCCCAGGTATTTAATGCCCGCACCTTAATCAGAACAGTTATTGCTAATGGAAGTATGCCTCAGGGAAGCCCCTTATCCACGGCACAAAAAAATTCTATTATATGTTGGATCGACGGCGGTGCTCCAAATAATTAAATTTATTGAGTGCTCATATTTTTACTGGCAATTCTGTTCAAAGAGCTGATTTTTGATTGAATTTTCAACTTTTTTTTAGGTAATACGCATTAATCTTATTCTTTTATATTTGTACTTCAACAATTGGTTATGTCGAAACAATTTGAAGACTTTGACGCAAACCTGGCTGGAGAAGATGGAAAAACTGAAGAAACGAAAGCCAGCTGGTTTAAAAGAATTAAGAAAGGGATAAATACTAAAACATCTGAAAAGAAAGAGACTCCTGAAGGCTTGTGGGTAAAATGCCCTGAATGCAGCCACATTGGAACTATGCATGATCTGCGGGAATCACTATTTGTTTGTCCGCAATGCGACTTTCATCATCGTATCAATAGCAGCGAGTATTTTGATATAATATTTGACAAAGATTCTTTCAAAGAGTTGTTTGATAATATTATCAGTAAAGATTTCCTTGAATTCACAGATCTTAAACCTTATAAAAAAAGATTAGAGGATATTTGGAATAAAACTGACCTAAAAGATTCTATGCGGGTTAGTGTAGGCAAAGTTGATGGTCATGATCTTGTAATTGCCTGTATGGATTTTGAATTTATAGGTGGATCATTAGGAAGTGTAATGGGAGAAAAAATTGCAAGGGGTATTGATTATAGTATTGCCAATAAGATGCCTTTTATGGTTATTAGTAAAAGTGGCGGAGCAAGAATGATGGAAAGTGCATTTTCTCTGATGCAATTGGCCAAAACAAGTGGAAAGTTGTCACAACTAAGCGATGCTAAATTGCCATATATTTCACTGCTAACAGACCCAACATTTGGTGGCATCTCAGCATCATTTGGAATGTTAGGCGATTTGAATATTGCTGAACCAAATGCATTGATTGGTTTTGCAGGTCCGAGAGTTATCAAAGAAACAATTAAGAAAGATCTTCCTGAAGGTTTCCAGCGAAGTGAATTTATTTTGGAGCATGGATTTTTAGACTTTATAGTTCCAAGGAAAGATTTAAAGAAAAAACTGGCAACAGTACTTTCTCATTTCAAAAATTGATCTTAAATATTATTTATTATGGCTTTAAAATATTTTTTGAAGCCATAATTTTTTTACGCCCAAAAGAGTAATGGCAGAATTAAAAAACAGGCAAGCTTTTCATGAATACTTCATTGATGCAAAATATGAAGCGGGAATGGTATTGCTTGGAACTGAAGTAAAATCTTTAAGGGAAGGAAGAGTTAGTTTTAATGATAGTTATTGTCTTATTCATAAAGGTGAAATCTGGTTAAAATCTTTGCATATTGCTCAATATTCACATGGCAATCAAAATAATCATGATCCACTAAGAGATAGAAAATTATTACTGGAGAAAAGAGAGATCAAAAAAATTGAAAGTAAGCTTAAAGAGAAAGGTTATACCATTATTCCATTGCGGATTTTTTTTAATGATAAAAGTCTCGCCAAAATTGAGATTGGATTAGCGAAGGGTAAAAAACTGCATGATAAACGGGATAGCATCAAGAAAAAAGATGTAGAAAGAGAGATAAAACGATTTTTAAAATAAAACTGTGTAAAACTTCCTTTCGGAGTAAAATTAGTTTTTCCGATATTACAAGATCATGAAGAGATGTCTGCTTCCATTCTTATTGCTTACTACCATTTATGCTAACTCCCAATCTGTTTTTGGATACTGGTATGGGAATGCCAATGTTAAAACAAAAAGCTCCGCTAATAATTACCTGGTTGAAATGGTTTTACAACCGGAGAAGAATTATGTAAAAGGCATATTGAATTACTATTTTAAAAATACATACAGAAGTATTCAGGTAAAAGGAAATTACAACCCTTCAACAAGACTATTAAGTTTGTATGATGTACCGATTGTTTATTATGGGTCCATAGCAAATCTTGAAGTAGACTGTCCCATGAATTTACAAGCAACTTTAAGAGTATCTCAGGTTTCCTCAAATCTGGTCGGATCATTCAGGAGCTTGCCTGAGTATACGTATACTTGCCCAGAGATCGTTTTTGACTTTGTTATGAATGCAGATGTAAGTAAACAGGATTCAGTATTAAAAGCGATCAGTGAGTACAAAGAAACATTCCAGGTATGGCAACCAACAATTGCGGATACATTAGTAGCTGTAACTGTTGTACCTAGAAAAGTTATCAACTATGTGGTAGAAGAAGATTATAAGAAAAGGAAAAAAGAAATAATGAATGAGATCGAAGTTGAATCTGATTCATTACGTATAGATGTTTATGATAATGGAGAAATTGATGGTGATATAATTTCCGTTTTTTATAATGAAGGGCTTATACTTAATAATATCAGACTTACACACAAATCAATACATATAGATGTAGTATTAGATAGTACAAGAGAATACAATGAAGTTTCAATGTATGCTGAAAACCTTGGGCTGATTCCTCCTAACACTGCATTAATGGTAGTGAATGACGGCAAGAACAAATTCAACATCCGACTATCCAGTAATCTGGAAACTAATGCTACTATAAGGATAAAAAGAAAAAAATAATTCTAAGAAAATAATTCTGGCTGCTTATCATCCGCTTTTCCTTTTACCCATTCCATTTCGGTTGACTTACTATAATCAGCCAGTTTTGTACCTACAGTTCTGTAACCGGTAACATCTGCAATTTTTGCGATCTTCAATTTCCCTTTTCTGATCTGAGCACCTCTGCCCTGCTGCATTGCCAATAATGGTTCTTCCATCGTTGTTACAGCTTCTACATAATTACCATCTCCTTCCTTGATAAAGGAAAACTTTGACTTTAATGTTGATGTCTCGATCTTAAATCGTTTTGCCATAAATTGTTTTGTCTTCATATCAACATAGATAGCTGTAATTATTTTCTCCGGATTGAATTTTTCTATTGCAATGACCTTTTCAGGATCAAGTTTTTGGGTAAGTTCCTGATCGGTTACTTCATAATTACCATCTCTGTAAAGCACCAATATTGTATCATCTGCATCAAACATTCCCAGGTATTCTCCTTTCTCATCGATATTCAAACGTCCAAACTGATCATCATACCATAACTTTTTCCCTGCAATGGTAGATACTCCTGCCTCTTTCATTTTCACTGACTTTATAGGATACTTTGTTACAGTGTTTCCCATACTTCCCCTTCCTTTTATTTCCAGGTCTGCAAAACCAAATTCCAATTCCTTATTCCTTGCTTTACTGGAAGGCATAAGAACAATTTTTACCAATTCTGCTTCAGCATTCGGATTTACAGAAAAATAATGGACTTTACTTTTTTCATCTCCTTTCGTAAGATCATACTCCTTATCTCTGGTAACACTGGTTACATTAAAGCGTTTTGCAAAACTTTTACCAGATTTACCATCTGTATAGATCATATTATAAGTGGTACGTTCATCATTCTTTTGAAAAACGGCAACATGCAGAATGTCTTTTCCGATAAATGCTTTATCAGATACTTTGACCACTTTCATTATTCCCCTTTTGGAGAATGCGATAATATCATCCAGATCAGAACATTCAAATAACAATTCATCTTTCTTTAACCCCGTACCGATAAATCCTTCCTGTCGGTTTACATACAATTTGGTATTGGCTATCACAACATGTTTTGCTTCTATTATTTCAAATTCTTTGATCTCAGTTTTTCTTTCCCTGCCTTTACCATATTTCTTTAAAAGATTTTCAAAATATGCAACAGCAAAATCAATCAGATTTTTAAGGTCAAATTTTACCTGTTTGATATCTGACTCCAACCCTTTTATCTGATCATTCAGTTCATCAATATCCAATTTATAAATACGACGAACCGGCTTTTCAGTTAGCTTGATGATATCTTCCCTAGTAATCTCTCTTTTTAATATCTTTTTAAATGGTAAAAAGGCTTTATCAATAGCTTCTAAAACTTTATCCCATGTTTCATGCTTTTTCTCCAGTTCCTTATATATTTTCTCCTCAAAGAAGATTTTCTCTAATGAAGTGTAATGCCATTTCTCTTGCAGCTCATTTAATTTTATTTGAAGCTCTTTTTCTAACAGGTCTTTTGTTTTATCTACCGATAATTTTAAAAGATCCTGTACTCCCAGGAATTGAGGCTTATGATCAACAATCACACATGCATTGGGAGAAATAGAGGTTTCACAGTCAGTGAACTTATATAAGGCATCAATAGTAATATCCGGCGATATACCCGGTGCAAGATCTACCTGTATCTCTACTTCTGCTGCGGTATTATCTGTTACTTTTTTTATTTTGATCTTACCCTGATCATTTGCCTTTACAATTGATTCCATTAACTGAGTAGTAGTTACACCATATGGAACACTCTTAATGGATAATGTCTTCTTATCTAATTCTTCTATATGAGCCCTTACTTTTACCTTACCTCCTCTTTTTCCCTGATTGTAATCAGAAACATCTATCATACCTCCGGTTAAAAAATCAGGATATAAGTCGACCTTTCTTCCTTTCAGATATTTTATTGATGCTTCTATCAACTCACAAAAATTGTGAGGAAGAATTTTTGTAGATAAACCAACTGCAATTCCATCTGCTCCCTGTGCAAGCAATAATGGAAATTTCATAGGTAATGTGACCGGCTCATTTTTCCGTCCATCATAACTGAGCTGCCACTCAGTCGTTTTGGGATTAAATGCCACTTCCAATGCGAACTTGCTCAATCGAGCTTCTATGTAACGAGGTGCAGCTGCATCATCGCCAGTACGAACATCGCCCCAGTTACCTTGTGTTTCTATTAAAAGATCTTTTTGGCCCATATTTACCAAAGCATCACCAATACTCGCATCTCCATGAGGGTGGTATTGCATAGCCTGACCAATAATATTTGCTACCTTATTGAAACGTCCATCATCCATTTCTTTCATTGCATGGAGGATGCGACGTTGCACCGGCTTCAGTCCATCTTCAATAGCCGGAACTGCTCTTTCAAGAATTACGTAAGAAGCATAGTCAAGAAACCATGTTTTGTACTGCCCATGCAGTCCGCTATCATTATTAGTAAAGTCAATTGATTTTTTCTTAGCTGCACTCATATTATTTCTTTCCTATTATTCCGAGATGTGTGTATTTGAATCCTTCATTTGTTTTCAATCCATAATCAAAAAAACGATCCATTGATGAATGTCCATATAAAACGATACCAATTATTTGAAAAGCGATATTTGGCAAAATGAATCCAGCCACAAATATGGCAATAGCAATTCCTTTATGATGGAATGAATTGTAACAAGCCGCTCCCAATTTATTCCCACCTAAGTATCCTAACATGCTGATATCGGGGCCTAGAAATAAAATAAGATACCACCACCATTCAACATTCAGCGTTGTCAAAAAATAAAAGCAAATGCCAAACATGGCTGCTTCTTCAAGTTTTATAATATTCTTCATTTCAATTATTCGCTTCTTGTTCTTCTTTCACTTCAACTTTCTTTCCGCCTGGTAGTTTCACATCAAAATCTTTCCATCCTTTGGTTATATCACCAGTAACTTCAATTTTATCTTCATTGATCAGTTGTTTAATTCGCCATTCTATAAATACATCACCGGTTTTTATCTTCATTCGATGCAGTGTATTACCAACTAAACGCCATGCTTTCTGCCACTCATTGGTTAGGTTCTTCAAAATCTCACTATCATAAAAACGTTCGTCTTTTCCTACAATCTTTTTTCCGCCTTCCAGAATTCTTACCATTGAATTTTCATCACAAAGCTTTTTCCATTCATCCGGATCAATTTCAAATTCACTTAGCGTAACAGGCCGGGCAAGTTTTTTTGCCTTTAAGAATTCCTTTGGCTGTATTTCATTCAACCAGGAAGGATAAAATATCTGTCCTTTTTCATTAATGAACGGAAGGTTGTTCATATACAAAACCATTACTCTTCCCTGGTATTCTTTAACCTCAGGAATTACCCTGAAATAACCACACACATCATGCTGGTTCTGGCCCATCCATATCCATAATTGCTCTTCTGGATTTTCATCAAGTTTAGCTTTTAGCAGTTGAATGGTTTCCCTGTCATCAACTTCTTTTATTTCATTATTACTGTAATGGGAATGCTGCATCAGGTCCATCCACCATTCAGTTCGTTTTTGCCACCCTTCTGTAGTGTCAAGTTCTGACAGTGGGCCAACTGCATAATCATCCCGGATTTGAATTATTTCTCCGGCTAATGATTCATCAAGTTCAATAACTTCTTTCATTAACTCAATCTCACTTTCATTAAATACAATGTGTATCATTTCTATTAATTATTATTAGGTTGTATTATATAATAAACACAGGTTGTAAAAAAATTTCTAACAAAAGGAATTGCTTTTATTAATAACCCTTGTTTTCTGGCTTTCCATCCAAATTTCCATTCATATATCGGGTTTAGCAAGTAATGCCGGTAATGAATGATCTTATAGTCTTCTTTTTTACAAATTTTCTCAAACCTTTCAATACTGATGCCGGTATCTCTTATCTCCATCATTGCCTCTACCGGTTCCTTTTTCTTTTTTAATATCCATTTATATATTCCTCTTGGCAATAAATGAATATATGGCAATTTTGAAATTTTTGATTTACACATCTGCTGATGACCGCCAAAAGGCATATACCAGGGTGGAAATCCAAAAAAAACAATTCCGCCGGGCTTTAGAAATTTTTTCATCCACCCTATTAATTTTGCCTGATCATGAATATGTTCAATAACATCTTTCAAAATAATAATATCGAACAACCCTTTAAAGTCTACTTCTACATTTACTTTATAAATATCTTTTACTACAAATCTTAATTTGCCGGATGAAATATCTTCTACTAAAAAATTATTGGCATCAATAACTCTAGGTTCATCCAATTCTACTCCCACACCAAAACATCCTTTATTTACAAACGCTTTTAAAACTCCACCTTCACCACAGCCAATTTCAAGTACCCGCATACCTGAGTTAATCGGTAAACTCTCTTCGATAAATGGAATAACATATTTCTCTGCATTCAAAACCTGAATGTCAAAATATCTTTTTCTATCAGCATGAAATTCAAACATCTTATCAATTAATAATTAAAAATTAACAATCAGTAATTAGGGTTTCTCTTTTTTCGAAGAGTTAATGATCGCTGTCAATATCTTAATTATCTCATCACAATCATTTATTAATGACATTGCTAATTTTTCATCTAAAATCTTACTATCCCTTAACAATCTTAACCAATATCCGGCTTCTCTTGCTTCTTTGTATGCAATTTGTAATTTATTAATAAAATCCTTTCTTGATGAACCACCAATTGCCTCTTCTGTATTTGCGCCTATAGAAGTACCGCTTCTCAGTAATTGGGAACATAATCCAATATCTGTTTTTTCACTTCTTAAATGCAAGTACAATTTTAAAATACGCAGACCAAAATTATACGTCTTGGTAATTATGAGGTTATCTTGTTTCAAAGAATTATTAATTACTAATTATAAATCACTAATTACTTTCTACAGGTGCGTCTAATTCCACTTTCAGATTATCTATAATAAACTCTTGTCTGTCCGGTGTATTCTTACCCATATAAAAATCAAGCAATTCCTGAATATGTTCACCAGCTTCAAGACTCATTAATGTTGTTTTCATTTCATTACCAATAAATCTTCCGAATTCATCGGGTGAAATTTCTCCCAGCCCTTTAAATCGGGTTATCTCTGGTTTGCTTCCCAATTTCTTCACCGCAGCCACTTTTTCTTCTTCACTATAGCAATAAATAGTTTCTTGTTTGTTTCTTACCCGGAATAACGGAGTCTCCAGCACATAAATATGATTATGCTTTACCAGATCAGGGAAAAACTGCAAAAAGAATGTCATCAACAATAAACGGATATGCATTCCATCCACATCTGCATCAGTAGCGATTACAATGTTATTAAACCGCAGGCCTTCCATTCCTTCTTCAATATTCAACGCATGTTGCAGTAAATTGAATTCCTCATTTTCATACACTACTTTTTTAGTAAGTCCGAAGCAGTTCAATGGCTTTCCCCGAAGACTGAATACCGCCTGGGTTTCTACATTTCTTGATTTTGTAATAGAACCACTGGCACTATCACCTTCCGTTATGAAAATAGTAGTACCGTTTTGCTTTTCTATAAATTCTTCTTTTCCTTTTGATGGCGGCTCATCATTTAAATGCACCCGGCAATCTCGTAGCTTTTTATTATGAAGATTTGCTTTCTTAGCTCTTTCATTTGCAAGCTTTTTAATGCCTGCCATATCCTTCCTTTCCCGTTCACTCTGTTCTATACGTTTCTTCAATGCTTCAGCAGTGGAAGGATTTTTGTGTAAAAAATTATCTAACTCCTTCATTAGAAAATCACTGAAGAACTGACGCATGCTTGGTCCGTTGGTATCTACATTCAATGAACCGAGTTTTGTTTTTGTCTGTGATTCAAAAACAGGTTCAACTACTCTTACTGAAACCGCAGCTACGATCCCGGTTCTTATATCAGAAGCATCATAATCTTTTTTATAAAAATCCCGGATGGTCTTTACATACATTTCCCGAAAAGCCTGTTGGTGTGTGCCACCTTGTGTAGTATGCTGTCCGTTTACAAAGCTGTAAATATCTTCTCCGTAATCATTGGTATGAGATAATGCTATTTCAATATCATCACCTTTAAGGTGTATGATCGGGTAACGGATCTCATCTTCATTGGTTTTCCTTTGCAGCAGATCAAATAAACCATTCTTACTTACAAAACTTTTTCCGTTATAAATTATTTTCAATCCGGCATTCAGAAAACAATAATTCCATATCTGATTTTCCAGAAACTCCGGATGGAATTTAAAATTCTTAAAAACAGATTCATCAGGAATAAATGTTACAAGAGTACCATTGTCTTCACCCGTTTTTGTTTCCTTATATTCTTTTATTAAAACACCCCGCTCAAATTCTGCTGTCTTTTCTTTCCCCTCACGGATAGCTGTTACTTTAAAATAATTGCTTAATGCATTTACTGCTTTTGTACCAACTCCATTAAGGCCTACTGATTTTTGGAAAGCTTTACTATCGTATTTCGCACCGGTATTTATTTTACTTACAACATCCACCACTTTCCCCAATGGAATGCCACGACCATAATCCCTTATGCTTACAGTTTTACCATCAATGGTAAGTTCAACAGTTTTACCATGTCCCATTGTATATTCATCAATACAATTATCCATTACCTCTTTTACCAATACATAGATACCATCATCGGGTGAAGCGCCGTCACCTAGTTTACCAATATACATACCCGGCCGAAGGCGGATATGTTCTTTCCAATCCAGGGATTTGATACTGTCTTCGTCGTAATTAAAAAGGTCTGACTTTTCTTTTTCTTTTGCCATTGCTCACTTAAGTTTTTCAGAGATATTATGTTACCAGCTTTTGGTTCCCTGAGCATCTTTGTTGCGACGCTCCGTTCAGGGTTCTGTTAGCTGATCATCTTTAATACATAGAGAGCAAATATAACAAATCACCCTTAGCGTTAAAGATTTAGAGTTATCAACAAGTGGGGAAAAGAAGTCGCAGATTGAGTGATTAAGATCAAAATTTAGTATTCAACAATATTTTATTTTTTCTTCTTTTTTTCATTGGCCCCGGCCTCTATCTCGGCACCCAATTCATCACCTATTACCCATTCATAATCCAATTGACGTTTAGTAAGATTGGCCGCTACCACTTTTATCCATACTTTATCTCCCATTCTGAATTTTCGGCCACTTCTTTGTCCAACAAGACAATAGTCGGATTCCACATGGCGGAATTCATCATACTCCAAAAGACTATTTACACTCACTAATCCTTCGCATTTATGTGCCACCGTCTCTACCCAAAATCCAAAACTGGCAACACCACTGATCACTCCTTCAAAATTCTCTCCCAGGTAATTTTTCATGTATTGCACCTGCTTGTATTTATTAGAAGCTCTTTCAGCTTCCATTGCCGCCCTTTCTCTTTCGCTTGTATGTTTGCACTTTTCTTCCAGTTTTTTATCAGATTCAATCTTGTTATTTAACACATCAAATAAGATACGGTGAACCAACACATCAGGATATCTCCTTATGGGTGAAGTAAAGTGACAATAATGTTCAAACCCAAGACCATAGTGACCAACATTCTCAGCTGTATATTTTGCTTTTGACATAGTGCGGATTCCCAATTGCTCCAACACATGTTGCTCTGGTAAACCATGTACATCTTTTAACAACTGA
The DNA here is from genome assembly GCA_024643645.1 of Chitinophagaceae bacterium. Taxonomy (GTDB): domain Bacteria; phylum Bacteroidota; class Bacteroidia; order Chitinophagales; family Chitinophagaceae; genus JJ008. The sequence goes on from JAHEMN010000017.1 coordinate 15,577, forward strand.
TTAAATGAAGATGCAATAGCCTCTGGTGATGAGGTATCAAACTTATGCCCGAATTTTTTAGCAAACGCTGCAAATGGAACCAGCTTTTCTTCATCTGGCTCATCATGTATTCTATATGGAAAAGGTAAAGACTTATTATTTATTTTGATTTTAGAAATATTCTCAGCCACCGTACGGTTAGCTAACAACATAAACTCTTCTATCAACTTATGTGCATCTTTACTTTCTTTTACCATGATCCCGATAGGATTTCCGGATTCATCCAGTGTAAATCTTACTTCTTGAGATGAAAAATTAATAGCCCCATGATCAAATCTTATTTTCCTGAAATGCTGGGCAATTTCATTGAGTATTAAAATTTCCTCAGCATAAAGGCCGGCCTTTTTTTCAATAATATCCTGTACTTCCTCATAGGTAAACCGATGATCGGAATGCATCACTGTTTTTCCTAACCAATATTGTTTTACCTCACCTTTTGGAGTGATTTGAAAAATAGCTGAAAAAGTTAATTTGTCTTCATTTGGACGTAATGAACACAATACATTAGAAATATGCTCTGGCAACATTGGATTCACCCTGTCGGGCAGATAAACAGATGTAGCCCTTTCATATGCTTCCTTATCCAGTTCAGTATTGGGTTCTACATAATGGCTAACATCTGCAATGTGAATACCGATCTCATAATTCCCATTTTTTAATTTTCTGAATGAGATCGCATCATCAAAATCTTTTGCATCAACAGGATCAATTGTGATCGTAAATATATCCCGTATATCTTTTCGCATTTTTATTTCCTCATTCGCAATAATGTCAGGTATCCGGGCTGCTACTTCTAAGGCTTCATCAGAAAACTTTAACGGAAATCCAGCCTCAAGTAATATTTCCTTCATAGCAGCATCATTGCTGTTTTCAGGATCAAGTACATTGATCACTTCTCCAACTGGCCTCTTGCCATCTTTATCCCATTGTATTAAACGAACTACTACTCTATCCTGATCAGTTGCATTATGAATATTGGATAAAGGAATAAAAATATCCGGCATCGGTTTCTCCATATCCGCCACAAAAAATGCAAACCCTTTATTCATTTGAAGATGGCCAATGAATTCTGTACGTTTACGATGTATAACATCCTTCACTATTCCTTGCATCCTTCGGCCATTACTTTTCATTTCTTTGATTGCAATACGAACTGTATCGCCATGCATTGCAGTATTAAAATCACCGGGACGGATCAAAATATCAATTTCCATCCCTTCAATAGTTACAAACCCTATCCCCGAACGGGTAATATCCAAAACGCCTTTTAGTTCTTTTGGTGATGAGTGCTTTTTTCGTTGCTTTTCTTTTGTTTTTCTCTTCTTCGTATTTTTTCTTCCCATAAATAGGTTCTTGAATTATTTTTTGAAATCGCTGATGAATCCTTTCATTAATTGATCAAATTTATCCCCTTCCTCAAATAGAAAATGATGACGCACCGGTAAAATATAAAATGGCAGCGCTTGGATTTCATTTTCAAACTTAGCCAACCTTACGGCATCTTTCTCAGTTGTCAGAATTATCTTGTCCTTTGTTTCGATTTTATCAAATTTATGTTTTATATCCTTCAGGTCGTCAATTGAAAAGATATGATGATCTGCATACTGCAACATCTGATAGCCGTTACTATGCTCTTCTAGCATTGCTTTTAATGGTGCAGGATTGGCAATACCAGAAACTAATAATACTTCTGTATTTGGGGTAAGGTTTAAAATATCATTTGTTGAAATATGATAAATTTGACCATATTCTAAACATGTAAAAAACAAATGCTGATAAGGTAATGGATTAATCTCTTTGGCAATCTTATTTCTTTCAGCCATGGATAGATTGGCTCTGCATTTAGTAACCACAATTACTTCTGCTCTTTTATAGCTGCTTTTTAAATCCCTCAGATCACCTGTAGGTAAATAAAAATCCTTCGTAAAAAGATTATTGAAATCAGTTAATAGTATGTTCATCCCTGCAATAATAGACCGGTGCTGAAAAGCATCATCGAGAATAATTACCTGAGTAGCTGGCCTGTCATGTAAAAGTTGTGAAATAGCATCTTGTCTTTCTTCTCCAACAGCAACAGGAATTTCAGGAAATTTTAAATGAAATTGCATAGGCTCATCACCTATATCTAAAGCAGTAGTGGCTTCATTTGCCAATGCATATCCTTTAGTTTTTCTTTTATAACCCCTGCTTAAAGTAGCTACTTTGTAATGATCTTTTAATAGTCTGACCAGGTATTCAACCATTGGGGATTTACCCGTACCCCCTACTGCAAGATTGCCCACACAAATTAATGGCAACCCAAAATGGCTAGACTTAAAAATATTTTTATTGAAAAGAAAATTACGAATACTAATGCCTAACCAGTATAATAAGGAAAAAGGCAATAAAAGTATGCGAAAGGATTTCAGAAAAGCATTAGAAAACATAATTATTATGCGGCGTGATACAAAGATCTAAAGGTACGTCAAATTCAGCCTTATCTGTAATTTCATCAATCGGATCAAAATAAGATATTCCAACTTTAATACAATCCTTTTTACATTCTGTCAGGTATTTATCATAGAACCCCTTTCCATAGCCTACCCTAAATCCTTTTGCATCAACTGCCAATAAGGGAATCAGGATCATGTCTATCTCATCAGCTGGAAGAACCTCCCCTTCAGCGGGTTCAAAAATATTGTACTCGTTTTTAAAAAAATCAGTTTCATGATTTACAATTACAGCAATCATTTCATCCAGTATCATATCAGTTCTTGGATAGGCAATAACCAACCCCTGATTTTTAAATTCAAGAAAGTCTGTAATAGGATGAGTATCTGGTTCATTATTTTCAGCAATTGGCCAAAACGATAACAAAGTATGAATAAAAGGAATTTTTGCTTTTTGCAGTTGAATTAAAAGCAGATCATCCAACTTATTTCTTTCTGCTGCAGATAAATTCTTACGCTTTTCCTTATAAATTTTTCTGATCTCTTGCTTGTTCATTATTCTCTGTTCTCAATAAAAGTTGTGAATACGGTTGTACCATAATTCCTTTCGGTTTTATAAAACGGAAATGTTTTATAATCATTGCGTGGAGTATGCTCTAAAATGAACCAACCCCCTTTTTTTAATAATTGCCTTTCAAAAATAATTTTAGGTAGATCATCAATGGCAGTTAAAGCATAGGGCGGGCCGGCAAAAATAAAATCAAACTTTTCTGTACAATTATTGATAAACTTGAAAACATCCATTTTTATTACCTGAACATTTTCTATACGCAGTGTTGCAGATGTCTTTTTAATGAACTCATACATTGCAGCATCTTTTTCTACAATGGTAAGATCAGTTACTCCCCTTGATGCTAATTCATAACTGATGCTGCCGGTTCCACCAAAAAGATCTAATGTTTTAAGACTTTCAAAATCCAGATTATGCTGAAGCACATTGAATAAGCCTTCTTTGGCAATATCAGTTGTAGGCCTGGTATAAGGCATTTTACCGGGAGGATTAAATTTCCGGCCGCTATGTTCACCTCCTATGATACGCATCTGGCCAGATCATTAAGGGAGGTAAAAAAATGTAATGGATACTCCGGGCCGCAATTCCATGTTGCATTTCTAAAATTAATATTGATAAAGTACATGTATAGTTGTTTATACATGGCTGATTGTTTATCTATTAAACCAGAAATTTGCAATTCAACAGTATCCCTTGAAAAAGAAAATTGATCACAAATTCTTAGTAAATAGTATAGGGTGTCTTCAGGGGTTTCGTAATGAAAAGTTTGAGATAAAATAATTTTACTTCTCCCGGTTACAATTACAACAAATTCATTTTTCCGAAAATCGACTTGTAAAACTCCTTCTGCAGTTGCCGAATTGGAATTCTTTAACCCTATTGAATATTGATGCCAGAAACGAGCAGTAGGAAATTTGTTTTGCATCCACTCATTGAAATCTGAAGGCACAGCATATAAGTTATTTATTTGCCACCCGGAAATGGATTCTGATATGATAGAAGAGTTATCATAATTACCATATAAAGCTTTTAGCAAACTTCCTCCATCATGGCTACTATACTCATTAACCGGCAACAAAGTACTTTCAGGAAAATCAAAAGCCACCAATACTTCATAAAATGAATTATTAAGTGATGGATTTGTTCCTATAATCTCTTGCCAGGTATTTTCGTTCCAATTATCTATAGAATAATAAGTCAATTGATAGATCTCAGAGCAATTCTTATTGGCAATTACAAAACTAAAATGTTGCTTTCCAGTTCTTATTGAAAGTACTAGTTGATTATCTCCTGCTTGATTAGACTCGATATGAAATAACTTTTTCAACATTTGTTAAGTTGGGCTGCAATAATAGACAAAAATTTAATATCGTAGGTTTGCCCACCTTTTTAAATGGCAAATAAAACACATCATTCTAATCTGCAATTGGCTATAACAAACAAGCAAATATTAAAAATTGCTTTACCCATAAGTTTTGCTGTTTTAGTTCCACAATTCAATTTTATTACTAATAACATCTTCTTAGGCCATTATAGCCAGGAAGCACTTGCTACAGCCAGTATAACAGGTGTTTATTACCTGATTTTTGCAATGATCGGATTCGGACTTAATAATGGCCTTCAAACAATGATTGCTCGTAGGGCTGGTGAAAATAAACCAGAAGAAATTGGGAAATTATTCGGTCAAAGTGTTTTCATTTCTTTTGCCATAGCAATAATCGGGATATTGTTGACATGGTTCCTTGCTCCTGTTATTCTGAGAAATGTTCTGAATTCTGGTTCAATCGCCAACGATTCTATTGAGTTTCTAAAAATTAGGATATGGGGACTTCCTTTTTTATATGTGTACCAGATGCGAAATGCATTATTGGTAGGCACCAATAATAGCCGTTTACTAATAAGTGGTGCCATAGCAGAGACCATAGCAAATATCTGCTTTGACTATCTTTTTATTTTTGGTAATTACGGTTTTCCCGAAATGGGTTTGAATGGCGCAGCTGTTGCATCAATTATAGCAGAGTTTACCGGTATGCTGGTCGTATTCCTGGTAATTCATAAAAAAGGAATAGGTAGACAATTTTCATTATTTAATCATTTTTACTGGAATAAAAAGTTAAGCCATCAACTTTTTTCCATTTCAATGCCGATCATATTTCAATTAGCATTTAGTGTAATAAGTTGGGAATTCTTTTATATTCTTATTGAACATCACGGACAACAAGATCTTGCCATTTCTAATGTAATGAGGAATGTATTCGGATTAACCGGTTGCCTCACCTGGGCATTTGCAGCAACCAGTGCGGCCATGGTAAGTAATATAATTGGCCAGGGTCAGCAGGATAAAGTGAGGATACTTATTACTAAGATCGTTAAGCTTAGTACAGGCGCAGCGCTGATAATGGCAGCATTTATAAACCTGTTTCCTGAATTGATCATTTCAGTTTTTGGTCAATCTGACATATTTATCAATGCTGCGATACCGGTTGTCCGGGTTGTATCAATAGCAATGGTGGTCATGTCTTTTTCAGTAGTATGGTTAAATGCTGTAATCGGAACAGGTAACAGCAAGACTACTCTTTTAATTGAATCAGTATCAATTTTATTATACAGCGTATTTGTCTATCTGATTTTAGAAAAATATGATCTCTCAATTACTTTTGGCTGGATGGGAGAATGGATCTATTGGGGATCAAACTTCCTTCTTTCCTTTTGGTACTTAAGTAAAGGCAACTGGAAAGATAAAAAAATCTAAAAATCTTTTGTATAACTGATACCAACAGCGCCTACAAATTGAGGAATTGGTGGATGTAGTTTTAAAATTGAAATTTCAACTTTTTTGACAACAGAAAAAGTCTGATGAATTTTTTCAGTAATGGTCATAGCTACCGTTTCCAATAATTCAGTTGGAATTTTCATAGCTTCTTTTACCAAATCATACAAAGTGGCATAATTTACCGTGTCTGAAATTTCATTAATAATTTCTTTTTCAGACTGATATGAAACTTTCAACGATACTTCAAAATCATTACCTATCTTTTTTTCCTCTTCAAATAAACCATGATAGGAATAAAAATGAAGTTGCGGGAGTTCTATCGTTATTAATCCATTCATTTTAATTAATGACTTTCTTTTGCACCCAGATATCTTTCTGCATCTAATGCTGCCATACAACCTGTACCAGCCGCAGTAACAGCCTGGCGGTAGATCTTATCCTGTACATCACCAGAAGCAAAAACACCTTCCACATTAGTTTTTGAAGTACCTGGAATGGTTTTAATGTATCCTGCATCGTCCATTTCCAGATATGGTTTAAATATATCAGAATTAGGTTTATGCCCGATCGCTACAAAGAAAGCACTTACCGGAATTTCCTGTTTCTCACCAGTTTCATTATTTTTTATCCTTACTGCTTCTACTTTTTTATCTCCCAACACTTCATCAGTTTCGCTATGCCAGTAAATTTTAATATTGGAAGTTTTCAAAACTCTATCCTGCATTACTTTACTTGCCCTCATTTCCCCCCGGCGAACGATCATATGCACATACGAACATATCTTAGATAAATACAAAGCTTCTTCAGCTGCAGTATCACCTGCACCTACAATCGCTACTTCTTTTCCTTTAAAGAAAAAACCATCACAAACGGCACAAGCACTAACACCATGTCCATTTAATCGTTGCTCACTTTCTATTCCTAACCACTTGGCAGATGCTCCGGTTGAGATTATTACAGCATCAGCTTCTATCCATTTTTCTTCATCGATCTCTACTTTATGAGTATCACCAGAAAAATCAACTTTTGTTGCCAGACCATAACGTATATCTGTTCCCATTCTTGATGCCTGCTTTTCAAAATTCACCATCATATCGGGCCCTTGTATACCATCCGGATAACCGGGATAGTTTTCAACCTCGGTTGTAATGGTCAATTGTCCACCCGGTTGGATACCCTGATATAAAACCGGGTTTAACCCTGCTCTTGCCGCATAAATAGCTGCAGTGTAACCGGCTGGTCCGGAACCTATAATTAAACAATGTACCTTTTCAATATTATCCATTCTAAATTATTTTATCCTTTACAAAAAGTTTGTAAAAATAATGTTTAATCTGTTATGCATTATGTGATTATAATTACAAAGCAGATTTTCCAAAAAAATTGAAGAAATAAAGAATTAACGGGGAATAATAATAGTCCTGTATTGTGCTGCATAACCGCCAAAATATCCTAATCCTCCTCCTTTTATATTACTGATAACTTTAGTTGGTGAAGAAAATGGATTACCAACACTTGCATAAGTAAACTCCATTGTACGCCAAAAATCGTATGTAGACTTATCTATATTGCAAAGTTTCAAAGTAACAGTATCTCCTTTATTGAATAAAGAATAATTTTCCGGAGTAGATCCTGTTCTTGGTATACCTCTTTCTACCTGTATTTCATAAGTAGTGCCATCGATTATCTGATCATCGTAAACAGAGTTGAGTCCCGGGAAAAATGGATCGCTGTTTTGCTTTGTAAAATACCTGATATAATCACCATATCCGGGAGGATCGGTTGCTCTGATATTTACCTGAGCCAATGAATCCGGATTTCCGGGAGGTGCCGGTTTCCAGAATAAGGAATCTATTCTTCTGGTGATATTAGGAATAGTTGTTGCTGCAGTATACTCTTTTCCTTCTGCAATAATTTTTAAAGTATAATCAGCATTCAATTGACCTAAAAAAGATGTAGCAGGATCTGTGGGATCATTAGAATAATAATAAAAGCTTATTCCAGGGGCAATTGAAATGCTGAACTCTTTTAATTTATGTGTGGTAGTTCCATTTGAAACATAAATATCTGCATTATGAACAAAGCTGTTTGAAAGAATTGCCGGGTCGATAGCAGAGAAGTAATCTAGACTTTTTGTAAGTGATATGATGGGAGCCTGACCGTTTTCAATAGATCCTTCAATAACAAGTTTTGAAGTAACATCATCCAGCTTAAACTCCACAGTTTTCTCACAGGAATTGAAAAAAGCAGAACAAATAATTAAGAAATAAAAGTATTTTTTTTTCATTCTCATCACAAAAATAACCAATGGAAAAGAAAAAAGTTTGAGAAAGGTCTTTAATAAAACAACCCCGACAGTAATTGTCGGGGCAGTTTATACTAAACCCATCATTAATAACATTATTAGCCCAGATATGCTTTAAGTGCACTGCTATAACGGGCTTTTTGCAGACGCTTAATAGCTCTTTCCTTGATCTGACGAATACGTTCTTTTGTAAGATCATATTTCTGTCCGATCTGCTCAATTGTAACACCATTTTCGCCATCAAGGCCAAAATATGCATTTACAATCTCTGCTTCTCTAGGAGAAAGCGATTTGAGTACCCTGCGAATTTCATTTCTCAATGAATCTTTCATTACATCATCATCTGTATCATCACCACCTTCCAACAGATCACCCATAGCTACATCTTCTGCTTCATGCACAGGTGCATCAAGAGAAGTATGACGGGTATTGCTTTGGAAAATGTTGTTGATCTCTGTTTCACTCATCTCAAGTAATTCAGCTAACTCTTCAGTAGAAGGCTCTCTTTCATGCTCTTGTTCAAAAGCCATGTAAGCTTTGTTAGCTTTATTATATGTGCCAATTTTGTTTTGAGGCAAGCGGACTAATCTGCCCTGCTCTGCCAACGCCTGTAATATCGATTGGCGAATCCACCACACAGCGTATGAAATAAATTTGAAACCTTTTGTTTCATCAAAGCGTTGAGCCGCTTTAATTAAGCCGAGGTTACCCTCGTTAATCAAGTCACTAAGTGACAAACCCTGATGTTGATATTGCTTGGCAACAGAAACAACGAAACGGAGGTTGGCTTGTACCAACTTATCCAAAGCTCTTTGAGAATCAACCGGGTTTCTGTTAAACATTTTGATTCGCTGGGCAAGAGTTGTCTCTTCTTCCGGCGTAATCATCGATATCTTAGAAATTTCCTGTAAATACTTCTCAACAGCCTGGGAATCTCTGTTTGTAATCTGAGTAGCAATTTTGAGCTGCCGCATAACTAATAAAATTTAAAAATCAACGTAATAATGACAGTCTTTGTTTGCAGAATGTTGCAAATGGATAGTTAATTGCCTTAAATTAAGAAAAGTATACCGTCCCTGACCGTCTGCAAAAATACCTAATAATAACCGTATCTCATAACGTTTTGGGCTGAAAGTTCGCAAGAATATTAAACCAGTTGTCACCAAATGTTAATAAACACGGGAAACTCAATACAGGCAAGGCTTTTAAAATTTGATGTAAATCGCCGGGTAATGAGCTATTCTACTTTTGAAGTCTCATTAATTGATTTGTTTATTTTGACTTTCCTTGACAGGTAGATCCAAATACCCAAACCGGATAAGAATAAAAGCGTAGAGATAACTTCGGCCTGAGTTGGATGAAAACCAAACAGATCTAACCTTGTATTTACTCTTATCTTCTCAATAAAAAACCGCTCCATTCCATTCAACATAAGGTATAAAGCAAACATGGTACCCGGTACTTTCAGTTTTTTACGTAAAGACCATAAAAGTAGAAATAGTAAGAAGCATACTACAATTTCATAGAATGGAGTTGGGAATACACCAACTTCCAGTTCATTGCAAAACTTACCCTCACACCCGGGTATTTTAGCAAGTCCCATTTCATTTACATTATGCGGGTAGGTGTAAGACCACATCCAATCCGGCATCCAGCTAATGGGTTTTGGACTTGTGTTAACAATCCCCCAATCACCATCACCAGCTACCTGGCAACCAATTCTACCCATAGAATAGGCAAGCATCATTGTAGGTGCAAGTGCATCATTTAAATGCCAAAATCCGATCTTATGCTTTTTGGCATACCACCAGATCGCCAGGGCAGCACAAATAAGACCTCCGTAAAATGTTAATCCTTTGGCAGAAAAAATATAATCAGAGGGGTGTACTAAAAAATCACCCCAATTTTCAAAAATGTCGAATAGTTTAGCTCCTAACAATCCAAATACAAGGGCAAGGATCGTTATTTCTCCTACCCTGTCATGTGGCCAAATCCGAACGGTTCTTGTTTCTGGTTTTGCCAGCTTTTGCTTATTCTTTTCCCACCATTTCATTCCGGCAAATAATAATCCGAGCCCTATTCCGGCTGGCCAGCTACCCAATGTTGAAAATATGAATGCCTGAGGATCTTCCGTGGCCGAGCTATCCATTATAAATAAGGCCACAATTTTATACCCCAAAATAAACCCTAAAAGGAAATTTAAAGCCAGATCTGAAAAGGAAGCAGGTTCTCCAACGGTAACCTGCATTTCGGTTGGTTGTAAAAGCCCTTGCTTACTTTTTCTTTTTAATTCAATTGCCAATACCATAGCTGAAACAATAAAGGCTATAGCTACAAAAAAACCAAAGGAATTAACAAACCGGAGAAAGGTCCACTCTACACCAAAAAGGTCTTTAAAAGCGTAGTACAGGTTTGGATACATGTATAAATAGTTGGTTGGTAGCGAATATACTAAAGAATGTTTCGAGTTTAGTTTTTAGAACTAATCCTTCAATCTACTCAAATAATGCGATCTGATATTTTGGTACTAATTACAATGCTGTTCAAAAGCACCAATAAGATTTTGAGCAATCATTTGAGCTGGTCTTCCTTCAATCTGGTGGCGTTCTATAAAATGAACCAATTGTCCATTTTTAAAGAGTGCAATTGCAGGTGAAGATGGCGGGTAAGGCATTAAATGCTGACGAAGTGCTTTCACAGCTTCAACATCAAAACCTGCGAAACTTGTTGTTAGAAATGTAGGCTTTTGTGTAGCATTTGAAACAGCTAATAAAACACCTGGCCTTGCAGTTCCTGCAGAACAACCACAAACTGAGTTTATCATCACCAAGGTTGTACCATCTTTTGCAAGTTGAGCATTAACTTCTGCAGAAGTAAGTAATTCTGTGAACCCATTTTCTGTAAGCTCTTCTTTCATCGGGATAACAATTTCTTCAGGATACATATTTCGTATTTTTTATTATTTGCAAAAGTAATCAAATTGTTTACTGCTTTTTAACTATCTATAATTCAAAGAAAATTTGTCAGGAAAAATTCCCCTTTTCGGAAGTTATGTCTTTGTAAATGTATTGTTCCCGACATATATGACACAAAAAGTGGTCTAAATTATGGTTGGTTTATTGTTTGATGATAGTGTGTAGCATTACTTATTTAAAAAAAATAAAACTATTCTACTATGTTAAACGTAAATTTTAAAAAAGGACCTTACAGCGGTGATCTAAACAATCTGGTTGATAATTTGTTTAATGAATTACCAATTATGTTTAAAAGTGATTTTAACAATTCGAATCAAAAGGATTTCATCCCTGTTAACGTCAAAGAAACAGATAAAGGCTTTCAGTTAGATGTTATAGCACCAGGGTTTAATAAAGAAGATTTTAAGATCAGCCTTGATGAAACATTGTTAACTATTTCGGCAGAACATAAAATGGAAGAAAGTAAGGAAACTGAAAAGCAAATAAAGAAGGAATATAACTTCTGTTCTTTTAAGAGATCTTTCACAATTGATGAAAAAATAGATGCAACAAAAATAGAAGCTTCTTACGTCAATGGAGTGTTGACTTTAAACCTTCCAAAGAAAGAAGTAGTCAAAGTATCAGCAAAAGAAATTGAAATAAAATAAAAATATTTAAAATTTTCTCATAAGCAGTTGGTTTTGGTTTACAACCCTCCGTTTCTACGGAGGGTTTCTTTTTTAAATCAACTATTAATTTATACAATCCTGTTTTCTTCTTGTATCAATAATATATTGAATTTTCCATTCTCCATTTAGTTTTACCAATTGAAATGAATTGACACCGCAATGACTAAATTGATTATTATAATAAAATTTGTAAGGCGTCCAGGCGAATGCTAATGGTCCATCTATTTTTATGGTTTCAAAAACTATCCTTTCATCCAGTGAACCCGGAGTTGACTTTCCAACTTGTTGAATAAAACCATCAGGATTTTCATTTCTAACTACAGCCACTCCTTCTTTACTCCTACCAATTGATTGGAAGACTATACTATCTGAAAAAGTGCTTTTCAACATTGCGCCATCAGCAGATTTCATTGCAGCAAACATTTTGTTAATCACCATTTTTACCGAGTCCTCGCTACTCTGTGCATACACTTCATTTAAAAAGAATGTTAATGTTAATACTATTAAAAATTGTTTCATATTAATAGATTTTATGATTTTATGGCAAGTGAATTGAATAGTAACAACGTTATGAAAATTGAATCTTAAAAGTAAAACAGTTATCCATGCAAACAGCTAAAATTATACAAGCGGTCGTTTTGCTGATGATTGTGGCATTAGCAGCCAGTTGTTCATCTACCAAACAATATACCAGTAAATTATTTCCCGGCAACCAACCTACGGAAATGGAAAATAAAGTAGCTGTACGATTTCTGGATATAGATTCAACTGAACAAAATAATGATGACTGGGTAACCACCGATATAATAATGGGGCGAGATACAGTCAGCAGGACATTTGCATTGGATAATTTTTCAAAATCTTATCCTTCTACCCCCATACAACCAGATTCAATTATAAACAAAATAATATCGAAACATCAAACCACAGGTACAATAAAGGAAGCAGTTAAGCCAGTTGAAGAACCAATAGCAAGATCAACAAATGCAAATGGAGTAAGATCTAAAAAAACAAGAGATGATTAATCCTTCAACATAAACCATTTAATAACTAAAAAATATACTCATGAAACGGACATTTATTTTTTCAACAACAATTGTATTATCATTATTGCTGATTTTTTCCAGCTGCAAATCCAGCAGAGTCTGGGAAACAAAAGAACGTAATGAACAGAATATTAGAACCGCACCACCACCAGCCCCTCGTAATTACACTCCAACCGCTCAACGTTACAGTACTGCAACTTTGATCATTAGTCCCCGACCGGGATTTACTATGAATCAATATTCTGATGGTCAATATTACCACCGTAGCCCACAGGGATTTCTCTATTGGAAAGGTTTTGATAACAGATTTTACATTGACAAAAGTTATCTTAACAGAGTAAGCTATACAAAATGGGAATACAAAGATTGGAAGAGATATAGAAAAGAAGCTTCAAAAAACAGACGCTAATAAAAGACAATTAAAAAACCCTTCATCTGAAGGGTTTTTTAGTATTATTTATAACCTAATATTTTCAACATACTTTGTGCGGTCTGTTCTTTTGCATACACCCAATCTATAAGTTTACCATTCTTATCGTGTCCGACAATAATATGTTTTGGTGATGGGATCAGGCAATGTTTGATACCACCATAACCACTTAGCTGATCCTGGTATGCACCTGTATGGAAAAAGCCAACATAAAGTGGTTCATCATTATTTCCTTTTTTGGGTAAAAAAACCTCATTTATATGTTCTTCAGAATCATAATAATCATGACTGTCACATGTAATACCACCTAATACAACCCGATGATAATCTTCTTCCCACTTATTTACAGGAAGCATTAAAAATTTTTCGCCAATTCCCCATGTATCGGGTAAAGTAGTAATGAATGAAGAATCGATCATATACCAGGTCTCTCTGTCATTCTGCACTTTTTCTGCAATTACTTTGTATATATGCGCCATACTCTCTCCAACTGTATAGCTGCCAAATTCAGTATAGATATTTGGCATTGGCACTTTCGCTTTTTTACAGGCGGTTTTAATATTTTTTACGATCTCATTGATCATGAATTGATAATCATAATCAAAACCCAAAGAATGTTTGATAGGAAAACCACCACCAATATTAATTGAATCCAATTCCGGGCAGATCTTCTTTAACTGGCAATACAAATTGATCACTTTATTCAACTCACTCCAGTAGTAAATATCATCTTTGATGCCCTTATTCAAAAAGATATGAAGCATCTTTAACTGGAATTTACTTTCATACCCTTCTATCCTGTCTACATAAAATTCCAAAATATCCTTTGCCCGCATGCCCAGCCTGGATGTATAAAAAGGAAAATTTGGTTCTTCTTCTGCAGCAACCCGGATACCTAATTTAAAAGGAACCTTCACTGAAGTAGCATAATCTTTCAATTCTTCTTTATTATCGAGAACCGGAATTACATTCTGAAAACCCGAGTTCAATAAATTAGCTATCCTTCGGGTATAAGGCTTTTGCTTAAAACCATTACAGATAATATGAATATCCTTTGTGATCTTCTTTTTAGCATAAAGCTTTTTGATGATCTCAATATCATATGCATAGGAAGTCTCCAGATGAATGTCATTTTTTAAAGCTTCTTCTACTACAAAACTAAAATGAGAACTTTTGGTGCAATAGCAATAAAAGTACTTTCCTTCATATCTGTGTTTTTTAAAAGCAGTAGCAAACATTTGCTTTGCTTTTTTGATCTGCATTCCGATTTTTGGCAGATACGTCATCTTTAAAGGAGTACCATACTTTGCAATAATGGCTTTCAGGTCTAATCCGTTAAAATAAAGATCACCATCTTTTATTTCAATTCCTTCTTGCGGGAAATTAAATGTTTGCTTTACTAAGTCGTGGTAAGAATTTGTCATTTAAGCTTAAATGGGTTTTGCCAGTAAATATTTAAGAGCACAAAAGTATATGATTAGTGATTTTTATGCACAAAAATTTCAAAAAGATGGCAAATCTCAAATCTCTCTGGAAAGATCAATACGGTTTTCAACCGGAGTTACTTTATAGCCTTCTTTTCTAAGCAAGTTGATAACTCCCTTTTCTCCGGGCAAATGACCAGCTCCAACAGCAATGAGCACTGATTTTTCTGGCAACAGCCTTTTAAGTTTTGCCACCCAATTTTGGTTGCGATGATATAATAAGATATCTGTAAAGGCAGCCATTCCTGCATCAGTTTCCACCATCAGCTCTTCCAGCTTTTTCAGGTCCTGACTTTTATAGGCTTTAAACATCTCTTCCATTTGCTTATTATCCTTATCATCTTTTCCGGCTGATTCAATATAACTGACCAATTGCTGAGCCTGTAATTTATATGGTATACTATCCAAAACACCTGCCTGATATGACATTGTTTCCAACCCTTTTATTTTCTTTTTATACTCCTTAGCTTCCTTCAATATTACCTGCTCCATCATGGCCGTATTATCGCAGGGCAAGGAACCTTGTTCAAGAGTAGAGGCTGCAAGAATTGGTTTATAGGTTTCCAACATAGAAAACGGGAGCATTGAACCTTTGGTCTCAAAATAAGTTTTTACTTTTTCGTATTCAGCTTCGGTCAATAGCTCTTTTAAAGTTGTATCTCCTTTCATCTTCATTTTTCCCATTGCACCTACCATTTCAAAAATATTGTCCATATCAACTTCAAAATACACTTCATCACAATCCTCAATTATCTTCTTCATATTTTTGCTGAGCACCGCATCATCAGCACATAGCATATGAATAGTACCAAACAGATAGGAAGGATTCTCTAAACCGTTTCCGCTTATTTTCCATAACAAAGTATTATTACCCGTTCCGCTTTGCGCAATGGAAACAATTGTAACAAGGCTCAATAATAATCCGGCACTCAATTTTTTCATTTATTTTTTTTAACTTTTGTAAAGGACGAATTAAATTTCTAAAAAGTTCTTTCTACTCCAAATTTATTTACCTTATTTGTCAAATATCTCTCCAATATATAAATAGTGACTTTGTGACAGCTTAAAGCTTAATAAAAAACTTCGCTCCAATGACGGGAGAACTTTGTTCCCCATTTAACTTTCATCTCCTCAGGCTCGATCGGCAAATTCAGTTCTTTTTTAATAGCTAATACCGGCATATTTATTCCGGCTCCGTAGTTTGCAGATATTGTTCCCTGTACTCTTGGATTGATCTCTAAAATAAGAAAAGTACCATCTATCGATTGTTTTACCTGTATACCAATATTACCGTGAAGTTGCAAATCCTTTATTATTTTTTGACAATAACTGATTATACTTTTTTCTTCTTTAACTTCTCCTTGCACACTAATACCATTGATCATTTTATTACGCAACCTCGGTATTATCAATATTGATTCTCCAAGATTTGCCAAACAATCAACCGAATATTCCTCACCCGGTAAAAATTCAGAGACTAATAATTCAGGAAATAATCCGGATGATAAAATACGGACTGCATTTTCCAGGCTCAACAAAGTAGTATTGGGCTTGTGATTAAACAACAGATCCAATTCATTGATATTTTCACATAGAATACGAAAACCACGGCTTCCATTTGAAACTGAAGGTTTGAAGCAAACTTGTTTCTCCGGATAACCAAGCTCTTTAACAGCCTCCTTAAACTGCTGAATAGTTTCTGTAACCCTGAACTCAGGAACTTTTAAACCTCTCCACTGTAAAAATTCATATAACCGACTTTTATTATTGGCAATTTGTAATGAGGAAAAAGAGGAACAAAGAAGTTTTGTACCAAGTGTTTCAAATTCTTTTCTTCTTAAAGCAAGTGGTAATAACTCTTTTGTTACTAATGGAAGTATTACATCAATCTTATTCTCACTGCATATCGAAAGCATTTCGTCAATAAAGTCTGAATCATAAGCTTTGGGTACCTTTTTAAATTGATGCCCCAAATATTTTCCTATTGCTTCAGAATCTGCATCTACTACATATATGTTAAAAGACTTTTCTTTTTTGAGACAATCTATGATACCGGCAGCACCTGGTGCCCCGCCCCCTGTCATTAAAATATTAATTGTACGTTCCTGCATTGCTCTATGTAGAGAAAATTTTATTTAAACAAGATAAAAGAATTTATCGGACTTCTAATTTCAGGATGTCATTGATTGAACAACTGCTTCTTCGCCATATTGCTGATCTTTAAACTTTAAAGATGGTGAACTTATAAAAGTTCCTAATCCAAGTTGATCCCATTTTTCATCTACCGCTTTAATTGTGGTATCATCAGCAACGATAATATTTGGCCAATCCCTGTTGAAATTATCGAACTCCTTTGTTTTCCGGGTTCCATCAAGACCCATACAGGCGAAAGTTTTGTCAGGATAAGTTTTAGAAGCGTTTTCGTACAAATGAAAATCCCTTTTAGGATCCAGGTTATTGCAAAACCTCCACAAAGCAGTTGGAAGGTCGTTTGCATCTACAGTATGCTCAACATACAAGATCATTTTTATTCCTTCTAACTCTTTTAATGAACAGATCTGTTGATGCAGTTCTTTCAAATGCCCTTTCCTGTTTTTTTCAACTGAAAGTATCAGACAAGGAATGTTTTTTTCTAATAAAGAAGTATTTGCAATATTAATTTCAGAAAAAGACCTGATAGCATTTTTTATTGCGACTGAATCTATTGGAGTTATTTCGTTCAGTGAATTCTCGTCTAATTCTTCATCAAATTTAGTTGTCCCATCAATACACATTTTTCCCCCGAAACCCATTTTACTGCAACTATGATCCAATACATCCATCGGTCCCGTTGAAAAGAAAATATCTGTTGCCGGATTCAGATTCTTAAATACATATTTAGCTAATGATCCATAGTCCTGAATAGTAACACCTTCATCGGCCATTACCAATATCTTATTAAACATCATTTGTCCTGCACCCCACATGGCATTCATCACTTTCTGCCCCTGTCCTGCATAATCCTTTTTAATTTTTGTGATCACAAGGTTATGAAAAACCCCTTCAATCGGCATATCCATATCCAGTATTTCCGGCACCATGGTCATCTTGATTGGAGCAAGAAAAATTCTTTCAGTTGCTTTACCAAGCCATGCATCCTCCTGTGGAGGTATACCAACAATCGTAGCAGGATATACTGCTTTCTTCTTATGAGTGATAGCTGTAATATGGAACTTAGGATACCAATCAGGCAATGAATAATAACCGGTATGATCTCCAAATGGTCCTTCCCAGATCAATTCATCATTCGGATCAACATATCCTTCAATAATAAAATCAGCATCTGCCGGTACTTCAACATCCGGTTGAGTGATACATTTTACTAACTCAACTTTTTTCTTTCTTAAAAATCCGGCCAGCATGTATTCATCAACATTTTCGGGTAATGGTGCTGTGGCTGAATATGCATATACCGGGTCTCCACCCAAAGCCACAGCTACAGGCATTTTTTTATTCAGCTTTTTATACTCTTCAAAATGTTTAGCACTTACTTTATGCTTGTGCCAATGCATTCCGGTAAGTACAGGCCCAAATACCTGCATACGATACATGCCCACATTTCTGGTATTGTTGTTTGGATCTTTTGTATGTATAACCGGCAATGTAACAAATGGGCCGCCATCTTTCGGCCAACAGGTTATTACCGGCAGTTTTGTAATATCAGGATCGGTCATTATCACTTCCTGGCATTCGCCTTTACCACTTTTTACTTTAGGCATCCAACTTGCAAACTGTCCAAGTTTTGGTAATAGTTTTAATTTATCCAGTATACCTTCTTTTGGAGCAGCCAATAATTTAAACAGATCTTCAATTTCTTTTGCAACATCATCAAGATGATCAACACCCAATGCCATGCACATTCTTTTTTCACTTCCATAGGCATTCATTAAAACAGGAAAATCAAAACCGGTATTTTCAAACAATAATGCCTTACCTCCATTTCCGGATTTACTGATCCGGTCTGTGATCTCTGCTATTTCCAGTTTGGGATCAACATATGCTTTTATCCGGATTAGCTCACCTGCTTTTTCTAAAGCTTCAATAAATTGTTCTTGATTTTTCCAGGCCATAATAGTCAAATAAATGTTTCAAAGGTACAACACCTGCCGTGAGTAAAAGTTTTGATTACAGGATTGAAAAAGGGATCTCTGATAAGATTAATATTGTAAAACAACAGAAATAGACAAAGGCTTATTTCTTAAACAAACCTGTATAATTAATTCCTAATCCCGGAGCATCAGAATAAATGATTTTACCATAATCATAATCAATACCGGTGGCTACATCTTCTTCAAGCAATAATGGCCCATCCATATCTACATGATCAATGAATGGCAACAAATGTGCTATAGCTGCAGAACCGATAGTTGACTCATTCATACAACCGATCATAACTTTCATATCTAATGCTTTTGCTTTATCGATCATTCTTCGGGCAGGTGTAATACCACTACATTTCGTAAGCTTGATATTAATACCATGAAAATGATCCTTGCATTTTTCAACATCACTTTCTAGTACGCATGATTCATCGGCATATAATGGGAGGCTCGATTTTTTATATAAAACACTCATACCTTCCCAATCGTCCTTTCCCAATGGTTGTTCAACTAATTCTACTCCTAAATTCTCCAGATCAGGTATTAATTTCAGGGCTGTTTCCAGATCCCATGCTGCATTCGCATCTACTCTTAGAATTGCATCCGTATTTTCTCTCAAAGCTTTTACAATAGCAATATCATCAGCCGTACCTACTTTAATTTTATATATTGGCCATGGTTTTTCTTTCATCTTTGTAACCATTTTTTCAATAGTATCTATACCAATAGTATAATCGCAAATCGGATTTTTGGAAATGTCACCTCTCCAAAGCTCATGAAGCTTTTTTCTTTTCATTTTGCCATAAATATCCCAGGCTGCAATATCTAAAGCACAAACGAGGAAATTATTATTAGGGAATAAATGGTGCAGGTAATGCCAGTATCTTTCAGGATCTGTAAAGGCAAATTTTTCTAAAAAGACTTTTTTCTGCTCCAGATCTTCAATCATTTTATCAACAGTAATGTTGTAATATGCAATTGCTGAAGCTTCTCCATACCCTTTTATACCAAAATGCTCCAGTTCTACAATTAAAGTAGACTGATGAGTTTTCGTTCCTTTTGAAATCGTAAAAGGATGACGAAATTTTAAATTATGAGGCCAATATTGAACTTTCATTCCAGCAAATATAAGATTGGGATGAAAGGGAAAGAAAAGTATTGAAAAGTAAAAATAAATTTGATCTTCTTCTTAACGACCACCATTAATTATATAATCACTAAGTTCTTCATTAAATTCTTTTTCTTTAATCAGGTTTTCCAAAGAAATATGCATACGGTATTGCCAGTAGTGACAAGGATTAGCCGGATTATTAATTCTTTCATCATTTGGATTTTCTCTTCTGAGCTTATCACTCATACCAAGAATATCCTGTAATTGGAAAATACTCCACATTGCCGGTGAATATAAATGTTGCATTACAATAGCTCTGTTTATCCACGATTCACAGTAAGTTGGGGCATCTCCAAACTGACCCATTATCGTATTATAAAAGTGTTGTGTTTTTTCCCTGTTCTCTTCCCACCATCCTCTTATTGTGCTCATGTCATGTGTGGAAGGAGTAATGACTGATAGATATGGGGCATCATTGGGATGAAAAAATTCTGTTTTAGGATTTTTAGGCATGCGTTGTATTTCCAAACTTAATATTCCTAGCTGCTCCATTACTTCAGGAACACAATGAGGAACCATACCAAGATCTTCTCCGCAAACAAGCATATTGGTTGCAGCTTTCAATTGAGGAAGCTTACTCATTGCCTCCTGATACCAGAAATCATCCTGTCTTTTATAGAAATAATCAACATATAAAGATTTCAACTTATCCTGAACTGGTGGCATAAGATTTCTGAATGAAATCGTTTTATCCATTGAAATTCTAAAATGAAATTCCAGCCCTTGCGACCCTTCTTCTTCAAATAAAATAACGTTTGTGATCAGATCATATAACCCCAGCTTTATTTTTTCATTTTCAACAGTAGATTCTAACTTACTGAAATACTCTTCTACTTGCTTTTGAGTTTCGAATTCTGGGAGTAGGTCATAACCATCAAATTCGTTTTTTACCAGGAATGTATCTTTAATAAATTCCGTATTGTTCGAAAAAATTTCAGCAATTACATCATCAGTAATAAAAGGACGGCAATAACGATCAAAATCAAACCAAATGCTTTTTTCACCAAACTCATTGATATGAACAGGAAGACAAGGAACAAAACGACCTAAAATACCCTGAACAGCATTCGCAGGTATACTCCAGATTCTAAAAAATCCAAGTATGTGATCAATACGAAATGCATCAAAATAATTATTCATTTGGGAAAATCGCTGATGCCACCATGAGAAATCATCTTCCTGCATTTTCTTCCAGTTGTAAGTAGGAAAACCCCAATTTTGGCCAACTGCTGTAAAATCATCAGGAGGTGCCCCTGCTTGCCAATTCATATTATATTTTTCCGGTGCTACCCAGGCATCACAACTATTCATTGATATCCCAATAGGAATATCTCCTTTTAATACAACCCCTTTTTTATTTGCATAATCTGCTGCTTCTTTTAATTGTAAATGCAAATGGTACTGGACAAAATAATAAAACCCGATTTCAGTATAAGATGCTGACTTTGGAGAACACATCTTAGTGATCTCAGCTTTTTTATAAATAGAGCTTGTTTTCCAACTTGTAAAATCCGAACTTTTATATTTGTCTCTTAATAAACAAAAAGCAGCATACGATTCCAACCAATGTTTATTATCTGAAAAAAATTCTGCAAAATCTTCAGTAGCCAAACATTCTTTCCCCTTAACTTCATAAAGTTCACGCAAAACCGAATATTTGTACTTCATTACTTCCTCATAATCTACAACCTCAAGATCATTTAATTGCTTTTGTTTCTTTTTTAAAGTCTTCAATTTGGGTGAAAATTCCTTTCCTGCTATTTTATAGAGGTTAATATATAAAGGATGTAATGCAAATGCAGATATCGCTGAATATGGATACGAATCCTTCCAACTGAAATTTGACATTGTATCATTCACAGGAAGTAACTGGATCAATTTCAATCCGGATTTTAAAGCCCAATCAACCAGTAATTTAATATCAGCGAATTCTCCAACTCCAAAACCCTTATTGCTTCTTAAACTAAATACCGGAATTGCTATACCTGCACCTTTCCATACATTATTTGGCAGATGAACGAACCCATCATGAACAATGGTTACTTTGTGTTTCCCAGTACCACTATATAACAATCTGTTATTACCAGATTCGTATCCTAAAAAAGTTTTTTCTTTATAATTATAGACGGCATATTTATACCCTATAGGAAATTTAGAATCAGACAGATCGAGTTTTATAGTCCACCAATCATCTTCTTTTGAAAGTATTAATACTTCACTTGTAGACCAGTCATTCAGCTTTTCATCATTCCCGCAAATACATATTACTTCGTCTTTTTTTAATAGCGGTGCTTTAACTTTAAAAATATGTGTGTAGTTCTTATCATCATATTTCCTGATTTTTAAATTCTTGTGATTTAATAAAACATTTTTAAAAGGAGATGTAAAAAATGCATTTTCAAATTCTCCGGCATAATTCCAGGTATCTACTATCTGAATATTTTCAATATCTTTTTTTAAAGCTTCAATTTTTCTATCAAGGTAAAACTCCTGGATAATACTGCCATCCTCTTTCTTCAAAATGTATTTATAAGAAATCGATTTAGGAAAATCCTTCTTTTTTATAGTAACAGCTCCTGTCCAGAATTCTTCACTTAGGTATTCCAGAGCAAATGCTTTATCCGGATCATTATTACCTAATTCTTCAGTATTACCCGACAACCATAAACTCTCACCATATTTGGTATGAAAACGTATATAAAATTGAATCTTCATCGCAATCGTTAATTCTGGTTATTTAAGTTATGTGTCCAAAATACACATATTGTACGAATGTAAAAAAAACCTGCAAGAAATTAGATTTATTTATCATTATCTTAGAAAATAAATTCTCATAATTGTATGATTATGAATTACAAAAACTGGAAAAGTCTTTTCATATTCTGTCTTGGAATAGTTATAGGCACAACATTTTGCATGAAATGGCTGGAAACAGATTTTATTCATAATGGCAACCTATTTACAATAATCGGTTTAGAAATCACTTACTCAAAAGAAAGAATAATCAGCATTTTTTCAGAAATAGACCCTGCTGTAAAATCAATATTAAAATATCAACTATTCTTCGATTTTGTGTTCATGGCAGGAGTTTATCCAGGGATTGCATCGCTATGTATGATGGCAAGAGAAAGAAGTTCCAATACTTTATTCAGAAAAGTACTAGTAGCAGCAGCACTTTTACAGATACTTGCATTATCATGTGATATACTTGAAAATTTACACTTAATGAAATGGCTTAATAAACCTGTTATTGGAAATGAATTTGTCTTATATCATTATATCGTTGCCATAAAATGGATTCTTGCTATTACTGCATTGATAATTGCTATTATTCCCTTTTTGAAAA
>JAHEMN010000239.1 GCA_024643645.1 Chitinophagaceae bacterium
GCATAACCTTCAATCAGATGATCGACACGATATCTTTTCTTACTGTCCTTATTATCGATCATCGGATCATTGAAATTATCAACGTGGCCGCTTGCCTTCCAGGTGGTAGGATGCATAAAGATGGCAGCATCTATACCTACAATATTATCCTGCAATTGCGTCATCGATTTCCACCAATAATCTTTAATATTTTTCTTCAACTCAGCTCCCATCTGGCCGTAATCATATACAGCCTGAAGGCCATCATATATTTCGCTACTGGGGAAAATGAAACCATATTCTTTACAATGGGATATTATCGCCTGAAACCTGTTTGTGTCGTTTGCCATATTACTTCTCAACTTGTATTATTTAAAAGCATTGTTTTGAATTCGATATGTAATACAAGTAGGCGGCAAATATAATGCAGAACAAAGATTTGAAGGATTTGAAGAGTATGTTCTCTATAAGTTATTTTAATTTCTCATTATTTTGATGCCTTTCAGCATCCCGGCTATTCTTTTTTTCAAAATTCTTTTGCAAAGCTTCAGTCAGATCTACCCCTGTTTGATTGGCCAAACATATTAATACCCATAAAACATCAGCCATTTCATCACCAATATTTATTGCTGATTCATTTTCTTTAAAACTCTGATCTCCATATTTCCGGGCCATGATACGAGCCAGTTCACCAACTTCCTCTGTTAATATGGCCATATTTGTCAACTCACTGAAGTAGCGGACACCAACTGTTTTTATCCAGTCATCCACATTTTTTTGTGCTTGTTCGATAGTCATAACAAAAATTTTAGAGATTGAATTGCAATATAGCATGATTATTGTCGTTAAAGACGTCCCCTACCTTTCTGAAGACCTTTCGAAACCAATTCCTTTAAAAGATTAATTGTATTCTATGCTACAATCAATACGCCGGCTATTTGCCGTAGTAATTCTGTCGCTTTTATTTTCTGTTTCTCAGGCACAGCCTGAAAGCAATCTGCCAGAAAAGAAAATATCGAAACCTTATAAGGTGCTTACCAATGGTAAACAAATCACCATAAAGAGCAATAAAGACATTAATCATATTATGCTCTGGACCATCGGTGGCAACCGTGTAGTAGAACAGAAAGAGATCAATAACACTTCCTTTACATTTATAATACCTGTAAATCAAAAAGCATTTTACCTGATGATCGGCTTGAAAGGAGGGAAAGTTTATACCGAGAAGATCGGATTGCGAGAATAAATCATACTAATACTATTCTTTATTCTTTGAATCGATCACAATTGTTACAGGTCCGTCATTTATTAATTCCACTTTCATATCAGCACCAAAAACACCAGTACCTATTGGTTTGCCTAGATCATTTGTTAACTGTTGAATCATTTTCTCATACATAGGAATGGCTATTTCAGGTTTACTTGCCTTGATATATGATGGACGATTTCCTTTTTTTGTAGAAGCATGTAAAGTGAACTGACTTACCAGAATAATATCCCCATTATTTTCCAGAATGGATCTGTTCATTACACCATTCTCATCATTAAAGATCCGCAGGTTTACAATCTTACTACTTAGCCAAGCAATATCTTCATTAGTGTCTGCATCTTCTATTCCCAATAATATGAGCAACCCTTCGTCAATCTGAGCAGTGACTTTTTCAGTAACTGTAATACTGGCTTTACTTACCCGTTGAATAACTGCTCTCATTGTTCGTAATTTTGATATACAAATGTAATAGCTGTAAAATGATTGACCTCACAAATGAAATATCTTTTCAAACAACCAGAAGTGGTGGCAAAGGCGGCCAGAATGTAAATAAAGTAGAAACTGCAGTCATTGCATCATTTGATATTGAATCATCTGCTTTACTATCTAACGAACAAAAAGAGTTATTAAAAGAAAAACTTTCGAATAGAATTAATTCAGAAGGTTTTCTACAGTTAAAAAGCCAACTACATCGTACACAACTGGCCAATAAAAAAGAAGCCATCAAAAAGATCAATGAACTGACCACAAAGGCTCTTGAAAAGAAAAAGCCAAGAATTGCTACTAAAGCCAGTAAAGCTTCCAAAGAAAAGAGACTGGAATGGAAGAAAAGAAATGCTGAAATAAAATCGGGAAGGAAAAAATTGAAGCCTGATAGTTATTAAATATTTTACTTTAATATTTTGTAAATTTGGTATTCAATTGAAAACTGTGCGTAAAAGTCTGTTAGCCATATCTACCCTATTTTCAGCAACTATTTTATTGACTTATTCAATTGCCTCTTGTAAAAAAGAGATAAATATAACCGGAATTCTGTTCCTTCAACAAGAGATACCCGATGGATTTCCCCAACCTGTTTATCGGTTTCAAGATAATCCTTTAAGTAAAGAAGGTTTTGAATTAGGTAGAAAACTGTTTTATGATAAACGATTTTCTGCAGACGGTAAGATATCCTGTGGCTCTTGTCATGAACAGAAAGCAGGCTTTGGAACATTTGAACATGATTTGAGTCACGGTGTTTTTGATTCACACACTTTACGTAATGCTCCTGTTCTTTTTAATCTGGCATGGAGTACTAGTTTTCATTGGGATGGCGAATTCACTTCTATGAAAGATGCAGCAGCTCAGCCTATAACCGGACATATAGAAATGGGTGAAACATTTGAGAATATCAACAACAAGATCAAAGACGACACTGCATATCAGAAATTATTCAAAAAAG
>JAHEMN010000115.1 GCA_024643645.1 Chitinophagaceae bacterium
CAATGAAGGCATCAGCAAATGAAAGCTTCGGTTACACTGAAGATGAAATTGTGAGCAGCGATATCATAGGTATCCATTTTGGTTCTTTGTTTGATGCTACACAAACAAAAGTGATGACGGTTGGCGATAAGCAATTAGTAAAAACTGTAAGCTGGTACGATAATGAAATGAGTTATGTTAGTCAGTTGGTAAGAACGGTAAATTATTTTGCAAAACTGATCAATAAGTAAGTTTAATAAATTTGGTACCGCAACAGATATTTAAAATTTGTTGCGGTATTTTTTTCAATTCATGTTGAATGAGAATAAAAAATATTGGGGGGTTGTCTGCACAGAATTTGCAAGAGGAAGTAAAGCATGGAGGAAAGTTTATTTATTTTGATTATACAATTTCATTGATTGTATTAACCTTTAAAAAAACTTCGGGAGTTTATTTGATCAGAAGAAATGAAAATGTATTTACAAAAGGCCTGGTTTTTACTTTGATATCACTTTTATTTGGTTGGTGGGGTTTGCCTTTTGGCCCGAAATATACGATCAATAGTATCCGTACTAATTTGAAAGGTGGAAA
The DNA here is from genome assembly GCA_024643645.1 of Chitinophagaceae bacterium. GTDB lineage: Bacteria > Bacteroidota > Bacteroidia > Chitinophagales > Chitinophagaceae > JJ008. The sequence goes on from JAHEMN010000115.1 coordinate 571, forward strand.
AGAAGTTACAGATGAAGTAATGGACACCGTTGCAGGTCATCTGTTGTTTCAGGAAGCAGAAAGAAACAAAATTGGTTTTCGGTAATTCAAACTAATAATATGTCAGCATTTAATTCTTATAATTTCAAAGATCAGAAAGTTCTGGTACGGGTCGATTTTAATGTTCCATTAAATGATAAAATGGAAATAACTGATGATAGCCGTATGAAAGCTGCCATCCCGACAATCAAAAAGATCATTGCCGATGGTGGCAAAGTTATTTTAATGAGTCACCTGGGTCGTCCAAAGGATGGACCTGTAGATAAATATTCATTAAAGCATTTGGTCAATCATTTAAGTGAATTATTAGGTGGTGCAACTGTACTTTTTGCCAATGATTGTGTTGGCGAACAGGCTTTTTTAACTGCTGGTATGATGAGGAATGGTGAAGTACTTTTATTGGAAAATTTACGATTTCACAAGGAAGAGGAAAAAGGGGATGAAGGATTTGCAAAAAAATTAGCTTCTTTGGGTGAAGTGTGGGTGAATGATGCTTTTGGTACAGCACACAGGGCACATGCATCTACTACAATCATGGGTAAATTTTTCCCTCCCGGAAAAAGATTTTTCGGATTATTGATGGAGGCTGAAATTGTAAATGCCGAAAAAGTATTGAATAAAGCCAATAAACCATTTGTTGCCATTATTGGTGGTGCTAAAGTCAGCGATAAGATCCTGATTATAGAGAATTTGCTGGAAAGGGCAACTGATATAATCATTGGAGGTGGTATGGCATATACCTTTATGAAAGCAAAAGGAGGAAATATTGGAAATTCGCTTTGTGAAGATGATAGGTTGGATACCGCTTTGAAAATTTTGAAGATGGCTGAAGAAAAAGGAGTCCAGATCCATTTACCTTCTGATTCTGTTATCGCTGATAAATTTGCAGCTGATGCTAATATTTCTGTAGCTCCAAGTAATGCAATACCCGATGGTTGGATGGGATTGGATATAGGCTCTCATGCCTGCAACCAGTTTTGCAATATCATCAAAGATTCTAAAACGATCTTATGGAACGGTCCAATGGGTGTTTTTGAAATGGAAAAATTTCAACATGGAACGAAAATAATTGCCATTGCCGTTGCTGATGCTACCCAGGCGGGTTCTTTTTCTCTAGTTGGTGGTGGTGATTCTGTTGCTGCTGTAAACAAATTCGGGTTTGCAGATAAGGTAAGTTATGTATCCACAGGTGGAGGAGCCATGTTAGAATATTTTGAAGGAAAACTATTACCTGGTATTGCTGCCGTTACCGAAAATGCACATAAAGTTTAGAAATAGTCTCATTAATTATTTCTGCTATTAGTATTTCTTTTTTTATCGGTGAAATGCATTATTTATTGGTTTAATGGTAATAAATAATGTCCGAATAATATGCTACTCTTTATACCTTCAGTCTTTGAAAGGAGTATTAAGCAAGATCAGTTTTTGACTTAACTCTGTTTAAAATCTTAATTTTAATAAAAATTAAACTTAATAACAATGAAAGGAACCCGCAACATCGCATTAATTGGAATTGGTGCTCTGGTCCTCATATTTTTTGTATGGGGTTGTAATGGCTATAATGGTCTAAAAACTTCAGATCAAAGTGTAAAAAAGGTTTGGAGTAATGTGGAAACAAATTATCAGCGAAGAGCAGATTTATATAGTAGTGTAATTAAAACTGTCGAAGCATCTGCAAACTTTGAAAAATCTACTTTACAGGCTGTAGTGGAAGCCAGAGCAAAAGCAACATCAATAAATGTAGATATTAATGATCCGGCTACATTGAAAGCATTTCAGGAAGCACAGGGAAATTTGCAGGGATCTTTCGGTCGTTTAATTGCAACATTTGAAAATTACCCGGATTTGAAAACAACTAAAGCATTTCAGGATTTTCAAACACAAATTGAAGGAACAGAAAACAGAATTAATGTAGCCCGTCAGGATTATAATAAGGCGGTAGAAAACTTTAATCTTAAAGTTGTAAGATTCCCGAATAATCTGCTTGCAAATTTGTTTGGCTTTAAAGAGAAGGCTTATTATGAAGCTGAACAGGGAACTGAAAAAAATCCAGATATAAAGTTTGATATTAAATAATTGCCGTTCTTGATCAATGTTTTCATTATTTAGAAAAAAAAAGAAGTTCTTCTCAAAAGAAGAAAATCACTTTATTGTGAAAGCTATCCGCCAGGCTGAAAAAAGTACTAGCGGAGAAGTAAGGGTATTTGTTGAAAGCCATTGTAGTTGGATGGATGCAATAGACAGGGCTGCTGAAATATTTTTTCTGCTCAAAATGGAAAAAACAGATCAGCGGAATGCTGTTTTGGTTTACATAGCAATAAAAGATAGACAACTGGCGGTTTATGGAGATGAGGGTATTCACCACCAGGTTGGTTCAGAATATTGGAACAATTTGGTACAGGAAATGCTTGCAAGCTTTAATAGAAATAATTATGCAAAAGGGATTGCTGAATGTGTAATTCAAGTTGGAGACGCTTTAAAAACAAATTTCCCTTACAATAGCGATACAGATAAGAATGAATTGCCTGACGAAATAGTTTTTGGCAGATAGGGCCTATGAAAAAAATATTCTTCATACTTAGCTTTTTATTTTCAGTTTGTGTGCAGGCACAAATAGAAGATGTCGTACCCAAAAAGCCAAGCCCCGCAAAACTGGTCAATGATTATACAAATACATTAACAGATGCACAAAAGCAGGCATTGGAGTCAAAGCTTGTAGCGTATGATGATTCTACCTCTAATCAGATTGCTATTGTAATTATTCCAACCACCGGTAATTATTCTGTAGAAGAAGTTGGGCTGCAGATTATAAGAACATGGGGTGTTGGAAATAAGGAGATCAATAACGGAGTTGTTTTACTGGTTGCAAAGGATGACCGGAAAATGCGGATCGAAGTTGGTTATGGATTGGAAGGAGCTGTTACAGATGTTACTTCAAAAGATATTATTGAGTATGTAATTAAACCACAATTCAAAGCTGATAATTATTATCGGGGATTGGATGAAGGGGTAGATGCGATCATTCAGGCTGCTGAAGGGGAATATAAAGCACCTGAAAACTATCGGAGTTCTAAAAATGGAAAGGGGCTTAATATCTGGACTTTAATTATAATAATTATTGTTTTGGTTATTATTTTTGGAGGTGGAGCAGCCGGTGGTGGTACGTATGTTTCCAGAGGTGGCTTTACCGGTTGGGCAGGTGGTAGTAGAGGTGGTTGGTCCGGCGGTGGTGGATTTGGAGGTGGCGGTGGAGGAGGATTCGGCGGTTTTGGTGGTGGCGGCGGCGGCGGTGGAGGAGCAAGCGGTAGTTGGTAATTAGATTTTAAATAAAATAATTAATTAAAAACCCTCAGCGTTAAACTGAGGGTTTTTAATTTGAAAGGAATATTTATCAGAATCCTTTTTTATCGCTTTCAGGCAATACAGATTTAATATAATTAACTAATTCCTGCATTGCTTTATCTCCTGTATTTTCTTTTGCTTCTTTATCTTTCTTTGTAAGCAATCCTTTTAATATCAGACCATTTATATAGGGATCAGTTTGGCTTTTGAAAGCTTCAGGAATTGCATCTCTGAATTTTACAATTTCCTCAACACCCCATTTTACTTTTTCAGGATTTTTGATAGCATTTAAATATGTAGCTAATCCATTTAGGTATTCAAATTTGTTTTGGCCTAATGGCATATTGGCAAAATCACCAATAATTTTATCAGCCATACTCTCATCACCAGATCTTACGATCTCATTCATAATGGCTTCCTGCAATGCTCCTTTCGCAGGTTTTGTATTCAATTGCTTTGCAATTGCTGTTGCAGTGGTGGGATCTGTTTTCCCCAAAGCCATTAATGCATTTCCGGCAATTGAGTAGGATGAATCATTTGTTGCTGTTTTGAAAAAGGGAACATATTCCTGCTTTTTATAATCACCCAGTTTGTCAATTGCATTTGCTCTTACAGTTGGATACTTGTCATTTTTTGCAATATCAAATAAAATTGGTTCTGCACTGTTTTTAAGAGCTTCGTTCTTCAGATCAATTCTATTGATTGCTAAATTGCGCAAACCCTGGAATCTGTCATTTAATGCTGATGTAAGTAATGCAGCAGCCTTTGGATCATCCTGTTTTTTTGAAGCAAACTCTATAGCCTCTCTTCTATCAACATAATTGCCTGCATATTTATATTGGTAGATGTAATTATCCAGCGTCTTATTATCCTTTTTGTTCCATAACAAAACTTTATCACCATCTACATTTATCAGGTCTGGGCGTTTTGTATAATTGAAAGTAAAGCTGTCAACTGCATTATTAGCCCAAACAGTATATCTCACTTTGTTATTACCGTTATATATATCGATTGCAATTGGCAGTTTGAAAATTTTTCCGGTCTTCTGTGTTTGTTTTATTATTACTGTTGCTTTTCCTGCTGCATCATCATATACATAGTCAATATCAACACTTGGATGCCCGCTGCCATAATACCATTGATTAAAGAACCAGTTAAGGTCACGGCCGGTTATTTCTTCAAAGGCTAAACGAAGCTGGTGTGCTTCTGCAGATTTAAATTTATTTGTGGTTAAATAATTATTGATTGATTTAAAGAAAGCACTGTCACCAACATAATTCCGTAGCATGTTTAATATCCGGCCACCTTTTTGATAACTTACAAGATCAAAAACATCTTCTCTGTATTTGTAATGGAATCGCACAAGGTCTTTATTTTCACTTCTACCTTGTAAATAAGCTTGCATGCCACGATAATTTTCTTCTTCACCAGCATCTTTTCCATATTTATATTCATCCCATAAAGTTTCGCTGTAGTCAGCAAATGATTCATTTAAAGTAATGTTACTCCAACTTTCTGTAGTTACATAATCACCAAACCATTGGTGGAATAATTCATGGGCTATAGTTCCTTCCCAGATATTACCATCTACTAATTCCCTTGCATCTTGTTGTGCAGTTTCCTGGTGTATGGTTGCTGTTGTATTTTCCATTGCACCAGCTACATAATCTCTTCCTGTTATCTGCGAATATTTTACCCAGGGAAAATCGACACCGGTAATTTTTGAGAAAAAGGTCATCATTTCAGGTGTATTGCCAAATATTTTTTTAGCTACAGATTTGTACTCGGGTTCAACATAATAGTTTACTTCCTTACCTCTCCAGCTATCTTTTATTACTGCATATTCTCCAACACCCAGAAAAAATAAATAGGGAGCATGAGGCAGCTCCATTTTCCAGTAATCAGTACGGGTGCCATCTGAATTCTTCTTTTGACTGATCAGCGATCCGTTAGAAAGTGTTGTATACTTATTATCTATAGTAACAGATAATTCTTGTGTACAACGCTGATTAGTTTTATCAATGGTAGGGAACCAGGCAGAACTTGATTCTGTTTCACCTTGAGTCCATATTTGTGTAGGCTTATCTTTTTCTTCTCCTTTCGGGTTAATAAAATACATTCCCTTAATGCCAAGCATAGCACCATTGTTATACTTTTCTTCATACTCGTCAGGTTTGGCAGTGTACTCAATATAAACGGTATAGCTTTCTTTCGATGTATAGTTTTTATCAAGTTTTATTCTAAGGTTCAGTTCATTATAATCAAAAGTTAATGGCATTTGTTTTGTTCCTTTTACTAAGGCAACCTTTTTTATGTCCATTCCCTTTGCATCAAGGTTTAATGAATCAGTTGGATAGAAGTGAGGTTTTAAAGTGATCCATGCTTTACCATATAAATAAGATTTATTGAAATCAGGTTTTAATTCCAATTTGGTATGCACCAGGTTATTGATCTTGGTAGCAGTTTCTCGATATTCACTTTTCCAGCTTGTATCAGAGTCATTACTTGTTTGTGCAAATAGCATGGCACTGATACTTAAGCAGAAAAGAGAAAACAATATTTTTTTCATATACATTTTTTAAGTGCGGCAAATTTAGTTTACTCAGCTGTTTATGGACGAATAAAAAGTATAGATGGTTACAATATTTAACATCTTATTGAAAACCTTATGAAAAATCTCAATACTTTTCAAGTAAATTTGTTAGAACACCAATGCCTCATTAATGAAAAAACTAATTCTTTGCCTTATTCTTGGAGTATCAGCATGTACGGCATTCTCTCAAAAAGTATATTTTGTTTATATACAGGCAGAACCTGAACAACCTTTTTTTGTAAAGCTTGATGGTAAAATTCATAGTTCTACTGGTTCGGGTTATTTAATCCTGTCTAAACTTATTGATAGTAGTTATGATATTGCGATTGGGTTCCCGCAAAATAAATGGGCTGATCAGGAATTCACAATTGAGATAAATAAAAAAGATCATGGATTTTTATTGAAGCAATTTGCAGAAAAAGGATGGGGGCTTTTCAATTTGCAAACCTTAGCAGTTCAAATGGCTAAAAATGCTGGAACCGGTAATAATCTCAAACAAAAAGGAAATAATGAGGTCTCTGATTTCACAGAGATACTTGCTATAGTTGCAGATGATCCTTCTATAAAAGAAAAACCGGTCAGGCCAAAAGTTGAAGAAAAGAAGCCTGAAGTTATAGTAGCCAAAGTGGAAAAGAAAGTAGAGGATTCAGCCCCAGAGAAAAAAGCAGAAGTCAAGACAGATAAAATTGAAGGTACTCCTGTCATAATAAATGAAAAGGTAGATGTTGTTAAAAGTGATAATAAGCCAGTTGTAATTATAGAAAAATTAGAGCCACAGAAAAAAGAAAAAGAAGCGGTTGAAGAAGTTAAGCCTGTACAAATAGTAAAAGATGAAGTAGTCAATAAAAATGAATTAGACAACAAAGAAGAGAAAACGGCCATTGTAGAAATTCAATTAGTCAATAATACCGGTGGTGATTCTTATGTTCCTTCAAAAATTAAGAAATGGGCAGAGAGTTCTACTACAGAAGGATTTGGATTGGTTTTCATTGATGATTATAATAACGGATTAAAAGATACCATCAGGCTTATCATTCCAAATCAAAAAATAATTGAAGTGCCTGTTGTAGCTAAAAGTGAATTAAGAGAAGAAAAGAAGTTTATTGATATAGAAAGTAATGAAGTTAAGAGAAATGTGGAAGTACCATTGGAAGAAGTCAAATCTGTAAAAAAAGAAAAGTCTGCTAATAATAAACTGCTAACAACTAATTGTACAATCATAGCAGATGAAAATGATTTTTTTACTTTACGTAAGCAAATGGCTGCAAAAGTTTCGGATGATGAAATGTTAAGCGAAGCGCAAAACTATTTTAAAGCAAAATGTTTTACAACCGAACAGTTAAGTAATCTCGTTATACTTTTTCTAAACGATAAAAGCAGGTATAAGTTTTTCGATCTTGCTTATGGTTATGTTTCAGATGAGGAAAACTTTAGTACACTGCAAAACAAGTTAACAGACGAATATTATTTAAACCGCTTTAGGGCCATGATTCGTAATTAATTATTATGCCCCGTTATTTTTTAGAACTTGCATATAAAGGAACAAACTATAGTGGTTTTCAATCCCAGCTTAATGCAAATACTATACAGTCAGAAATAGAAAAAGCTTTTTCTATTTTTCAGAGAGCTGAAATAAGTATGACGGGTTCATCAAGAACAGATGCTGGTGTACATGCTCGCCAGAATTTTTTTCATTTTGATTATGATGGTATTATTAGTCATGATTTTCTTTATAAAATCAATGCGATTCTTCCCTCAGATATTGTAGTAAAGAATATCTTCCTGGTAAGTTCAGAAGCACATTCTCGGTTTGATGCTATTGCAAGAGAATACAATTATTATTTATATCGGCAAAAAGATCCTTTTCTAAAAGAAACAGCTTATTACTTTCCTTATAAATTAGATATGGGTAAGATGGAAGAAGCGGCAAATATCATAAAAGAATATGCAGATTTCACTTCATTTTCCAAACGAAATACACAGGTAAAGACATTTAAGTGTCAGATCATGGAAAGTAGGTGGCTGTTGGAAGATAATAAATTGATTTACAATGTAAAAGCAAATAGATTTTTGCGGGGTATGGTCCGGGCATTAACGGCCACAATGCTTAAAGTTGGAACAGGCAAAATCCCATTGGATCAATTCCGGAAGATAATAGAGGCAAAAGATTGCACAAAGGCAAGCTTTGCAGTTCCGGCCCACGGCTTATTTTTAATGAAGGTCGAATATAATAAAGAGCTGATTACATGATCATTATAGGCCATCACCAGCAGTGGTTTGTACAGGCTTTTGTTCCGGCTATCCACTACAAGTCCGGCACTTTCCACTCACAGATCTTAATAATCCACTCACAAAAAGCTTCACCGTGCTTTTCGCTTCTATCCGGCAGCCCATCAATATCAGTAATTCTGCTCATCTTTTTGGCGTATTTCGTTACAGTTTTCTGATATTTTAATAACTGCTTAAAAATATTTTTCTCTTCAAACCCTCGTCAGTATTGCATTTTGTAATTTATGCTTCCTATTCTTTGAAAATAAGTTTGTTAGGAACTTTCTCCCCCTTATCTTCGCCGCCCGTTCAAATAAAACGGACTAGTTCTCTGAAGATTGTGAATATCACTGTGAGGCAAATGTGAACAAATGCGAGCATAAAAATTTGCTGGTATTATTCAAAGCGTTACCTTTGCCGTCCGCATTTAAAAAATGAGGCAAGTTCTTCACAAAACAAGTTGATTTTCATTCCAAAAAAATCTGGATTTTTTTAAAAATAAGTCAAGAAAAATTTGGTAGAAATATACAGGCCCTTACCTTTGCACTCCGTTTGAAAAAACGGACGGCTGGTAAAGCCAAAAGATCTTTGAAAGTTGGAAAACAATAGCATTTATTCCGATAGCCATCGGAATAAAAAAACAAAAGGTAAGTCAAGCGAAATACATTCGATTTGACACGTTAATTTTTTCTTTAGAGAATTTTATACTGTCAGTATCAAACATCATTTACAATGGAGAGTTTGATCCTGGCTCAGGATGAACGCTAGCGGCAGGCTTAATACATGCAAGTCGAGGGGCAGCATGACTGTAGCAATACAGTTGATGGCGACCGGCAAACGGGTGCGGAACACGTACAGAACCTTCCTTCGAGCGGGGAATAGCCCAGAGAAATTTGGATTAATACCCCATAGCATATTGAAGAGGCATCTCTTTAATATTAAAGATTTATCACTTGAAGATGGCTGTGCGGCTGATTAGGTAGTTGGCGGGGTAACGGCCCACCAAGCCTTCGATCAGTAACTGGTGTGAGAGCACGACCAGTCACACGGGCACTGAG
>JAHEMN010000240.1 GCA_024643645.1 Chitinophagaceae bacterium
GTATGATCAGCTCTTTTCTTAGTTGAGTAATGTGTGCAAGTGCCCTCGGGTTGTTACCACGGATTACAAATTCTTCCACCTGTTCAATGCGGTCACCCAGCTTTTCCATTACAGTAAAATAGTTGTCAACGATCATATCCAGCAGTGAATAACACAGGTAGTCGGCGCTTCGCTGTCTTATCTTTGAGTTCGGCGCCTTTAGTTTATCCCGAAGAGGATTAAAAACATCACGGCTAGCATCTTCCTGAAAACTGATCACCACATCTTTCACCAGTATGATGCTTATTTGTTCTTGCTCCACAGCCGAAGTTTCTTCATTGAAATATAGCATGTTCAGCAAACTGAAAATAGTATTCTCGTCTTCATCTAATTTCGGTCGCTGGTTGATGCTTAAAATGTCTTCAACGATCAACGGGTGAATGCCAAAATGAGTACACACACTTTCTACATCGTTTTTTCGCAAGCCGTCTATATTGATCCAGGTGGTATGGCCTATATCTTTATAAGCCAGGCAATCTTCTATGTCTTCCGTTATTTTAACATCTATATTTTCCGGTGTATAATCATAAACAAAGACTTTTATTTCACTGGCTTCTTCACGATGAGGAATAACCGTAGGATTAACATTTAGAATCTCCTTGGTCCTGTTTGTGGTAAAAAGGTTTGGGAGATAAAGATATTTCAGGTATTTATCAGGGCGTAGTTTGTCTAGTTTCATATCAGGAAAGTTAGGAAAAGTATCGGAGCAATAGTAATCGAAAATATCCTCAATAACTATTTAATGAATTTATTGATCACAGTTTCGTAACGAACAACATTATCGGGGTCATAATCTGCAAAACGATTTATTTCATTGCCGTTGTTATCTGTAAAGATTATCAGCGGAATAGTAATAAACCTGAATTGGTTTTGTATGTCATCAATTTTTTCAATCGGTACAAGCAGTTGTGGCCAGTTCATTTTTTCAGCTGTAACCGCCCTAAGCCAGCTTTCTTTTTTTTCATCTATTGAGATGCTGACCATTTGTAATCCGGTGCCGTTGTATTTTTTTTCAATTTCTTTCAGCAAAGGTATTTCTTTTCTGCAGGGTGCACACCAGCTTGCCCAAAACACAAGCATATGGATTTTAGCAGAGGTATCAAATACTGATCGTAAGCTATTATCAGGTGTTGGCAACATAAGGTTGGGAAAAGGATCATTATCACCAGGCCTTACGGCTAAGTATTCTGAAAACTGTTTCCCCTCACCGGATTCACGGACTGTTGTATTGAATAAATCAAAAATTTCTGTCAGTTCGCTTTTTGAATATTGTTCTTTTGATCTGTAAATGCTTTCCAGTAAAAAAAAGGAAAAAGGATTTTGCCGGATCGATTCTTTAAACAATTCAATTTTTGCAGATCGGTTTCCTGAGTCAAGATTTGCGATCCATCCAAAATCGATGAATTGATTTTTAAATAATAAATCATTTTCCCTGCCGGCAAGTATTCTTAAATAAGGCGTAGCGGAATTGTTTCCAGAAATGGTTGTGGTGCCGGGCTCTACATAAAAAGCATCTGTGGAATAGAGCATACTGTCATTGCCAAGTGTATGATTTCTGTATTTAAGACGGATCACATTATCCCCATCCCAATAATGGATGGCAGCTAAAAAAGGCGAAGATGAAACACTTGTGATAAATAAAAAACGGCCATTGGTAATTGTAGTTGAATCGATTGGCGTTTTCCATTTGCGGGATTCAACCAGGTAAATTTTTCCATCCGGTACACCTTGTATGTTTCCTTCAATGGTGATGGTTTTTGAAGAAGCCTCTTTTTTATTGTTGCAGGAGCAAGTACAAGAAAAAAGAATACATAAATACAAGATCGTTCTCATGAAAAGAGAAGGTAGAAAAAATAATTATATAAACCTGTTTTTTATTTTTGAAAAAAGCATTTCCATCATCAAGGCCGGGCTTACAAAAATTGACATAGCTTAAATTGTTATGTCACTTTCAGATTTTATATTTATGGCTGTTTGCAAGAGTTTTTCAAATAATGCCGCAGCAGTAGCAACAACGATAGAAACAAAAGTAGTCACGACACAAATGGCAAGAAAACCCGCAGGGTCGTCTTCTTTATTGTGAAATAGTTTTATGTATAGTCCCGCCAACACAATTAAAACACTTAGTATAATTGCACAATACTTTATACTCTTTAAAGCCTTAACAGCGTTTGAAGAGAAAACTTTATTTTGTCCGATGTACCCAAGCAATTTGAACGTCTTGTACAGCGCAACAAAAAAAGCGATGGATGTTGAGTATCCATATAAGATGAACGGGTCAGAGTAAATGCTTAACAAGTCTAAGTTTGTGGCTCTTCCCTCAGTTAAAGGAAACCAAAGCAAAAAGGCAAACGTCACAATGCCGATAAGAATGATGAAAACCTGAAGAAATACTATTGAAATTCTTTTCATAATGCTCTTACCGAATTATTTATTGTTTTTAGAATCTGTTGGGAAAGTAAACATCTTTGTCTTATATGAGTTGTGTGTTATAATAGCCGCCAACGAGCAGGGCTTTCTGCTGTGCTGGTATTCTGTGTTCCGTCAGCTGACAACTGAAGCTCATTGAAAAACTAAAGTACAGAATATATTCTATCGATGAGTTGCGTTGGGTCGAGCCC
>JAHEMN010000116.1 GCA_024643645.1 Chitinophagaceae bacterium
TCGGTGTATATTGTAATGTCGTTCATAGTTTAGAATTCTGAATGTAAAGTTTAGAGTTTAGTGTTAAAAGTGTAGAGTAGGGTCCTTGTATTTCAACTCTTAACTCTTAATTCAAAATTCTAAACTTAAACCTGAAACACCCCCGTTCTCAATTCCTTTATCTCCGGATTATTATTCGCCGCCTTTATCCCTTCGCTGATAACTTTTCTTGTATCCACCGGATCTATGATCGCATCTACCCATAACCTTGCAGCGGCATAGTAGGGTGATGTCTGTGCATCATACCGGTTTTTTATTTTGGTTAGCAATTTTGCTTCTGCCTCAGGTGTTATTTCCTTGCCTTGTTTTTTCAACGATGCTTCTTCTATTTGTAATAAAACTTTCGAAGCCGCATCACCACCCATCACAGCGATCTTGGCCGTAGGCCATGCATAAATAAAACGGGGATCGTAAGCCTTGCCACACATGGCATAGTTACCGGCACCATAACTGTTACCCACAACTATTGTAATCTTCGGCACAACGGAGTTGGCTACGGCATTCACCATTTTGGCGCCGTCTTTAATAATGCCGCTGTGTTCGCTGCGGCTGCCTACCATAAAACCGGTAACATCTTGTAAGAACACCAATGGTATTTTTTTCTGGTTGCAGTTCAGTATAAACCGGGCAGCTTTATCCGCACTATCATTATAAATTACACCGCCCAACTGCATTTCTTTCTTCTTTGTTTTTACAATGGTGCGTTGATTGGCTACAATACCAACCGCCCAGCCATCAACACGGCCATAACCACACACAATTGTCTTCCCATAATCTTCTTTAAACTGCTCGAACTCGGAACCATCAACGATGCGTTCAATTACATCCACCATATCATATTGTCCGCCATCATGCGGAAAGATGCCGTATAGTTCTTCAGGATTTTTTTTCGGGGCGGCAGATGCTATCCTGTCAAAACCGGCTTTGGGTTTCTCGCCCAGCATGGAGAACATCTTTTTTATATGATCCATACATTCCTGCTCGGTCTTAAATTTATAATCGGCAATACCGCTTATTTCGGTATGCGTAGCCGCACCGCCGAGGGTTTCATTATCTACATCTTCGCCAATGGCGGCTTTTACCAGGTACGGACCGGCCAGGTAGATGGAACCATTGCCTTCCACCATTAGTGTTTCATCACTCATAATAGGCAGGTAAGCACCGCCCGCCACACAAGGGCCCATAACTGCGGCTATCTGGGTAATACCCATGCCACTCATTACCGCATTGTTGCGAAAAATGCGGCCAAAATGTTCTTTGTCGGGAAATATTTCATCCTGCATGGGCAGAAAAACACCGGCACTATCTACCAGATAAATAACCGGCAGATGGTTTTCCATCGCTATCTCCTGCAGCCGCAAGTTCTTCTTACCTGTTATGGGGAACCAGGCACCGGCTTTCACAGTCTGGTCGTTAGCAACTATCATACATTGCCGGCCGCTTACATAACCCACACCGGCCACAGTGCCACCGGCGGGGCAACCGCCTTGTTCGGCATACATATCGTAACCAGCAAATGCACCGATCTCGATAAACGATGAATCTTTATCTGTTAAATATTCAATTCGTTCTCTTGGGGTAAATTTATTTTGTTGGTGTTGTTTCTCTATTGCTTTTTTACCGCCGCCTTCATATATCTTCTCCAGCCGCTGCCGCATCTCACTCAGGCTTTGTTTGAGAACATCTTCGTTTTTATTGAATGCTAAATCCATATTACTTTTCATTATTTGATAAATATACTACTATACGTACTTGTCAGCCGAAGCCTTGGCGAAGGTTGATTCGTTTTATTAAATTCGAAACCCATAGTGCAAGTAGTTGGGTGGCAAAGATAAGGAACGGAGTCTTTTTCATGCCGAGATACAGCTTTTCCCAAACTTGATTCGGGAAGGCATTTCGGAAAATTTGGGTTAGTAAGATTGCTTCGGCCATTTGATATTGTTTGTAATTGAGGCGTTTTGTATTGGCCTCGTAATGACGAACCTTGTTTGTAGCATCGTCATTGCGAGGCCGTTGTTGATGTTGCTATGGTAAATGAATGCTGAAGAGCCGATGCAATCTAAATGAAGATGGAGAAAAGAATATGTAGTAAAATCTATGCTGTTGGTCTGTTTGCCTTGGTACATTGCCAGAACACAAGATCAACATCGGCATAATTGTCTGAAATCAAATAAATGATTTAAACTTTGCCGTAATTGTGTAGTTATTAATTTTTATTGTGGAATAAATTTAAATAGCTGTCGCTGATGTTCGGACATAGGTTTTAATTGAATTGTTATAGTAGGGTCATAGTTAGTACCATCTACAATCTGCAATGCCAAATTAGCTTCAGGAAGATAAATGCGTACAAAATTATCGGCGTAGGTGGCTATTTTCCAGGTGTTATCATCCAGGGATGATATTTCAAGAGAATGCAACAAGTAACCCATTGATTTTAGTTGTCCATTGGTTTCACGGTACAATACTTCTATAAGATATTTTTCATCTGTACCCTTTACAGAAATGAATTTTAAAATAGCCCTTTGCTCACTCTTTTGTTCAACAACTAATTTGAGAGGGCCCCAGGTCAGATCTTTTCCGCTATATACCTGCTGTTTAGTAGCAAGATAAGTTTGCAGATAACCACATTTTGCCCAGCAAGTATATCCATCATATTGAAAGACTGTTGCAGGTTTCGGTTTTACAGGTACAGCTGGTACTAAAGCAGGTGCCAGACTAAAAGGTTGTGTTGGTCCCCAGACACCCCAAACCCCATTTATCAGTGGCCTTACTTTACATATCCAACCGTAGCGATAGTTGTCATTAAAATCTGCATTGTTTTCCTGCCGATGCGTATATGTATTGGTACCTGTTATGGTTTTATATATATCGTACTTATTTGGTATACCAATATATATTTCATAGGCGGAAGCTCCGACAATAGTGCTCCATGCAAAATCCCAGTGGTATTCTTTTTTACCATCGGAACTTCCATTATCAAGTACGGCATTTGCCTGCGGATAAGTTATTGCTGAAACTGGATATCTAACTGGCTGGTTTAAATTTTGATTTATAATTGATGGTTTACTCCATGGGCCAATTACATTTCCATATTTGGCCCGAACCCACCATTTCCAATATCCGGTTTGCATGCTATACGGAAGAGATTTCGTCATCCGAAAAGTAAATGCTGAATTGGTTACATCAACATCAAGTAGTACATCTTTATCATTTTGGTAACGAACAAACAAACGGTATTCAGTAGCCTGGGGCACATCTTCCCAATCAAAATTAATGACTTCGCCATTAAATATATCTGCCTGAAATCCGTCGGCAGGCGATAACAGCACAGGTAAAGGCAATTCTTTTGGAGATGGCGGCGGCGGGGGAGTAGTTGTCACATTTACTGGAACAAAACGAAACATCTGTGTAATAACTCCTGTATTGGTAGTTTGTGAAAGCACTGCTCCTTTTTCACTACCAGATTTATGCTGCAATACTTTATTGCTGTGACGGGCTATGATAAAATAAAAGCCTGTATTAGAAGCAGGTACCATTTTGAACTGCTGATTATGAGCACCTGTGTATTCCCATTGCTGTGCTACCGCATCATCACCCTGCTCGGAATTGCGGATCTCAATAAACTTATTGCTTAAAATATTGCGGAGCAAATAAAATCCATCACCTGCAGGCTCACAATGGAATATCTGGTTATTTTGATCATGCCTATCCCAAAAAATAATACTGGCACCGTTATCTTTTGAAAAATTATATACATCCAATACCCTGCTTGTAGTAAATGATTCAATCACATAATCCTGCCCAAGCTTAAATGGTTCCTGTGCATGTGTAGTTATAGCAACTGAAATGAATATGAACAGGCAATGAAAACGGCGAAAGATAATCTTGCAGGTCATAATATTGTGAATATAAATTAAATATCAGTAAAATGGAAAATATGAGTTTTGTCAGCACATTTATTTGATTGTATTTTTTCTGATGCTATTTAAAGATTGTGGGTTACTTTTTATTCTTACAAATATTTATTTTCCAGATAAGTATCGGATTGCTTTGTGTGTTGAAGCTGTGGCTCTCGTCGTACTACGGAGTTATAGTATAGATTTATGCCGAGCCTGCCTGTCTGCAGACAGGTCCATTCTGTACGCAAGGCACGGCTGTGAGACTCGGATGGGAACTAAATGCTCAGTTGTGAACAGAATCCTGAAGAGTATACCTATGCTACATCCCTTCCGCTCTGACGGGTGTTCCGATATTATGGTACGCCATAATAGGTGTTTTCTTCCGCCCTGGCAGGTGTTCCCCAAAAAGTAACACGCCGTGGTCGGTGTTTTCTTCCGCCTTGGCAGGTGTTCAATAAAAAGTAACACGCCGTGGTCGGTGTTTTCTTCCGCCTTGGCAGGTGTTCAATAAAAAGTAACACGCCGTGGTCGGTGTTTTCTTCCACCGACCACTCGAATTAAAGGCAAACTTCTTAAATTAGTGAATGCCCGCAATTATTACTGAGTATCCTCAATTATTTACAGCCAGTATAAAAGGCTATTACCAGTTATTGCAGCATGATAAATACAAAGACATTGTAATAAACAGTCTTAGGTTTTTAGTAGAAGATAAAAGAATTAAACTCTTTGCCTTTTGCATCATGCCAGATCATATTCATTTAACCTGCCTGCCGGCAGGCAGGTATGGCAAATGCAGCCTCTTATTCATCCGCAACATGTACAAAGAGATTTTTTAAAGTACACTGCACAGCAAATAAAACTTGACCTGCAAAAGAATCATCCCGAAATTTTAGAACAGTTTAAATCAGATGCAAACGACAGAGCCTATAATTTCTGGAAACGAAGAGCATTGAGTATTGAATTAAGAATAGACAAAGTATTTCAACAAAAGCTGGATTATATTAATTGGAATCCGGTGAAAGCAGGGTTTTGTAAACTGCCTGAAGAATATAAATATTCATCTGCATTGTTTTATCATACTGGCATTGATAACTGGGGTTTTCTTACTCATCACCTTGATTAGCTAAAGATCAGTGGTTGGTGGAAGAAAACACCAACTACGGCGTAAATAGAAGAATAATCAAATCAATTGTTGAATTAAGTGGGTAATAGATAGGTTGTTTTATTTAATTTGCCTAACTTCCTTAATATGTAAAAGGTCCAACTAGAAATTTGGGATGCATAATCGTACAATAGGGGAATACATGCCCTGCTTACAAAAATTCGAAAAGTTTACAATAAATAGTAAGAAAAGTTTTTACTTCTAGTAATAGTAGTAATAAGATTAGTTCAATATTATTTAATATCGAAATTTATGGGTACAGAAAAAAAACAGCGATAAAAAATACTCTCCGTTACATGGTATTTGTGATTTTTATTTTTCCCTGTATGTTACAATTGCAAGCCCAAAAACGTATTGCATCTGATGAGCAATTACAAATTACCTACGTTCCTCTGGTTCATTTTTGGAGTAGTTTGCGGTCTGATAACTTTTCCACGGCCAATGAAAATGCAAAAAGTGGGGCATTAAAAACAAATTACAGTTTTGTGAGAACGGATGGATATATCCTTAAAAAAGCCTCAAGTACAGAAGGACAAGTTGTGCCACTCTATTTGTATTACAGTGATATACGTAAGGACAATTTCACAACTGCTACACCTGAAGGTATCAGAGCAGCGGAAGCGGCAGGATATCGTAGGGTTCGAATTGAAGGTTATATTCTAAAAACTGTTAAACCTGAATATCAGGATTTATACAAGCCTCTTTGGTTATATTACCATAATGAACGGAAAGATAATTTTACAATCGCTACTCTTCAAGGAACGAAATCTGCAGAAGCAGGAGGTTATAAAAAGGTTAGAATTGAAGGTTATCTAAGAATCAATAATGGCAATCAAATAACTGAAAACGCACCACCTCTATCATCAGCTACTTCAAAATGTAGTGATAAAAAAATGCAGGAAATACTTGAACCTGCCACTGCTTCAAATTCAACAGTATTAGTTGATTGTAACTTACGATTCATAAGACGAGGTCAGCGTATCACAAAACGCCTCATATTTAAAGGTAATGGATCATCAAACATTACATGTGATTTTAATGGTGCTATATTGGATGGAGGGGTAGGCACAGTAAATCATAGAAGAGATATGATTGAGGTAAGTTCTATAAAGTTAAACGCAAATACATGGGAAAGGCCTCATAATATTTTTATTAAAAACTGCAAAATTATTGGCTCTGTTCGTGTTTGGGGCATGGGTACAAATGGCGAAGCTCCTGATGTTAAGGAATCGTCAAAACGAGAAGCATCAAATCCGAAACATGTACAAAGAGTTAGAGACAATGCGCCAAAAAATATTGTCTTTGATGGAATTACAATTACCGGTGTTGGTAAAAATCCTTTGTATTTCTCACCAGGAGTTACCTATTGTAAACTAATAAATTCTGAAATGAATGGTAAATCAGATAAGGTTGGAATCTATCTTGATGCAGAGTCTGCATATAATACGATTGAAAACAATTACTTACATGTTGAGACTGATGATGACAAGTGGGGGAAAGTTGGATACAATAGAGGATGGCCACAAATGGCAATAGATGGTTCAAGCCATAATAAAATTGTCAATAACAGGTTTTCTAATATTAATAATGGAGGGATTTATTTATATAGAAATTGTGGAGAAGGTGGAACTATTAGGCATACTCCTCCTGAGTATAATACGATTAACGGTAATGTTTTTTATTATAAAAATTACAAAGGTCCCAATCCCGCCATTTATCTAGGTTCCCGTGATTATGGTTGGACGGAAAATACTTTTGGGCACTGTGATGCTGATGATGGCAGACCATATGGAAGTAGTAAGTCAGACAAGGATTATGCAAAATATAATACTATTAAAAACAATAAATTTTATGAAAGAAAAATCATGAAGCAAATGGGCAGTCCGTTTCCTATGCTAGTTAATGCAACGCCAGATGATTTAATTGTTACAAAAGGGAAATCCACCAATTCGCCTAATTATATAAGTGATAATAAAATGATTAAAGGAGAAAACTAATGGAAAAGATAATAAATTTTAGAATTATAAACTTATATGCCTTCTTCCTTATATATTTTTTAAATTCTGTTTATACCGAATCTATATGTGCACAGATTGTTGTTCATGATCATAGAAATCAAACTACATATAAATCTTTAAATCATTATTGGAGCAGCACAAGGATGGATAATCTAATTACTGCGACAACCGAAGGAAAAAATGCAGCATTAGGTGCAAAATATCGATTTGTTCGACTCGATGGATATGTATTGGAAGAGGCTTCTAATACAGAAGGACAAGCAGTCCCTCTTTATTTGTATTATAGCAAAACTCGTAGCGATAATTTTATCACTGCTACTCCGGAAGGTATCAGAGATGCTGAAGCAGGCGGATATCAAAGAGTGAGAATCGAGGGCTATGTGCTAAAAACAGTCAAACCAGAATACCAGCACTTATACCAACCGCTTTGGTTGTATTACAACAATCAAAGGAAAGACAATTTTACAATAGCAACGTTACAAGGAATGAATACAGCTGAGGCGGGCGGTTATAGAAAAGTGAGAATTGAAGGTTATATCTTAAAGGCTTTAGATAATAATCATCGAAAAAAAACAGTTTCACTATTAAATGCAAAATACCTGGGTAATTATCCAAACGATCGGCAGAATGGCTGGAGTGATAAAATACAGGGTGTGGGTCATGATGATAATAATTGGTTTTTTACACAAAAAGAGCGACTGTGGAAGTTTCCAATTTCTCATGATCTAAATAAGTATGTAGAGTTAAGTAATTTGCCTTCAGGAGTAATGTCAGTAAAGATTCCAAAAGAATTAAGTAATCAGGGCTACAATCATTTTGGAGACCTGGTAGCGTATAAGGGCTTTTTGTTTATTCCTATTGAAGCAGAAAACGATGCAGTTAGAAAAGTAGGTGGTAAGGTACCCATTGTAAAAGATCATATTTCTCAGCCCAAAAACGGTAATAATCCATTAATAGCTGTATTCAAAGCATCTGATCTTACTTATGTTGGGTCAGGGGCATTACCAGCCCAAACTAAAGCCGGATGGTGTGCGATAAATCCCCAAAATGGTTTATTGTATACATCAGAAAACAATCTTAGTTACGAAAACAAACTATTGTCCTACAAAATAGATTTACAATCTTTGATTGAGAATAAGAATTGGCTTTCCTATAGCGGGACTAAAGAACTATTGGATGAGAATGGAAATATAATTACAATAAAAGGATATATGCAAGGCGGAGAATTTTCTGATGATGGTAACTATCTATTCATAATAAACGGGAAGGGCCATGATTTTGATCCAAAAGATGGAGGAATATGGGTGTTTAATTTTCGTGATGGCAAAAAGGAACTTAAATCTTCCACCAGCGGAGTTTTCAAATATGAATTTAAACCTAGTTGGGGAAGATTTCAAGAGCCAGAAGGTCTTACATATTGGAATTTAGATAATCAGAATGCGCCTGGAATTAAAGGAAAATTACATGCAATCTTACTTAATAGTGATGCGACAAGCAGAGATGAATTTTGGTTTAAGCATTATGATATTAGGTTAGTTATGATTCCGCCAGAACGGAATTGAACTTTTAAAAAAGAGTAATTTTATCACCTATTATTGAATATAATCATAATTTTCGCCCTGGCAGGTGTTCCGATAAAATATCTCGCCGGTGGTCGGAGTTTGTCATCACCAACCACATGCATTAAAAAGTATAAATAAGTAAAGCTTTAAAGGTATTGTGGCGGGTGATAGAAGAAAACACCCGCCAGGGCGTAAAATACCTACCACTGCGTGTTACTTTTTGGGTAACGCTTGCCATGGCGGAGTTCCAATAATTTATTATTTTCATTAATTCAAGCCTTTATTTATGCCTTGTATAGTAGGACAAGGTATCTCTGAACATAATTTTTGTGTTGATCCATCAGGATATCTAATAGTAATGCAAATACTACATTTTCTAGGTCCAATTAAATCTTCTATTCTTTTAGAATTATATTCTTTGCCATCAGGAGAATAGTACGTATAGCCGCTAACTTTTTTATTCTGAACTGCAATCACAAGTTTTGTTCCATCACTTGCCAAAAATGTGTTAGTACCATTTTTGAGGCTACTTTGGTTTATGACTTTATTGTCTTTTGTTTTAAACTCTGTTGTGTCCTTATTATTTGGTTTAATAATGTTTTGTGCCTGAGAATTCATCGAGGTTGAGAAAATTAGTAACAGGATGATTACCTTTTTACATATTAAAATGTGGAATGTCCTTGATTTTTTTTTTCATAAAAATTATTTTTTGATGAATAAAGAAAATTACTTTATAAAATTATTTGTCTTGGCAACCCAACTAAAATTGAATTTTGCAATTCAATTTTTATTGTAAGTATTTTTTGCAAAAGTCTAATTGTTGAATAGAATTGGATTCGGCTACCCTCTTTGAAGGGTTTCAGAAAAGTAACACACTGATTGCAGTCAAGATCTCTTCTCTTTTCGAATAGCGAACAGAACGTACAAGAGTGCGACGCAACGGAAGCTCAATAGAATTATCACAGTTGGGCCCAATAAAAAATTAACTCCCCACAATTTGTTTTACAGCGGCAACGAGTTTTTTACAATCGTCTATTGAATTAAAA
>JAHEMN010000241.1 GCA_024643645.1 Chitinophagaceae bacterium
TTGGAAAACTCCAACGCTTTGAAATATATTATGTGGTTGCTGGAGTTTATATCTTTCAGATCATAGTAAGTCATATCTGGTTACGGTTTTTCCGTTTTGGTCCGTTAGAGTGGGCATGGCGTTGTTTAACGTATTGGAAAATACAGCCAATGAAGAAATCGAATTCCAACGAACAGCTGGCACCATAATTTGGGTTGTTACTTTGGTTGTTTAAAATACAACCTGCCTTCCATAAGGATTGCGTAAAATTAGAAGTATAAAAATTTTTTTGAATAATTACCTCACTTAAAAAACTGCTTACATGAAAAAGTTGCTGACAACTTTCGCCTCTTTTCTGGTTGTAATTTCTATAGCTGCACAAACAAACTGGAGCCCCGAACAATGCCTGAAGATTAAAAACATCACAGCTGTTGTTCCTTCACCAGATGGCAGTAAGATTCTCTACACTGTCCGTGAAGCAATAATGACAGAAGATAGAAGTGAATACATAAACCAGGTATGGCTCTGTAATTCCAATGGAAGCAATCATGTTCAGTTAACAAAGGGTGATCGTAATTCCTCTAACCCTAAATGGAGCCCTGATGGGAAATGGATAGCTTTTACTTCTTCACGAGAAATGAAAACGAACTTGTATGTTCTTCCTGTTGATGGCGGTGAAGCTGAAAAACTAACAGATGTAAAAACCAATGTGGGTAATTATGAGTGGAGCCATGATGCCAGCATGATCGCCTTTACTATGATTGATGCAGCAGAAAGTAAGGAAGAGAAAAATAAAAAAGCAAAAGACGATGCTTATTACATGGATGAAGAAGTGAAACAAAACCGGCTATTTGTTCTTTGGTTAAATAAAAAAGACAGTGCTGGAAAGTATGTGCAGAAAAAAATTACCAAAGAAAATTACAATGTAAATGCTTTTGATTGGAGTCCTGATGGAAAAACAATTGCCTACAGTCATGGTAAAACACCAAAAGTAAATGACAATGTGTATAGTGATATTTCTTTAGTTGATATTGAAACCGGCACAATCAAAGCAATTGCTACTACAGGGGCAAGTGAAACAAATCCATTATTCAGCCCCGATGGAAAACTAATCGCCTATTACGCTAGTACAGATCCGGTTGACTGGTCAGGTGCAAAACATGCAAAAATTTATTCCTTAGCAGATGGTAAAAGCTGGCGATTGAAAGCAACTCCCGACGAAAATGGCGGCATTGGGGCCAATGGAATTTTTGGGTGGACACCCGATGGGAAAAATGTGCTGTGGGCAGAAGCAAACAAAACATTAGCATCTGTTTATTTCTTGAGTGCTGATGGTAAGAATATTTCAGAGTGGAATAAAGGATCAAAAGATTTGATTAGTTCTATCACACTTAACGCAACAGGAACACAATTGGGTTTTGTATTGCAAAACACTTCTCAGCTTCCTGAAGCATATGTTAGTTCACTTACAAATTTTGCCCCGGTAAAAATTACTGATATCAATGCTGCTTATGCAGGTAAGCCACTACCCAAAACAGAAGTGGTAAAATGGAAAAGCAAAGATGGCAGAGAGATAGAAGGGTTACTTACCTACCCGATAAATTATAAAGCCGGAAATAAGGTACCATTTATTCTAAACATTCATGGCGGTCCGGCTGGTGTATTTGTACAAAATTGTGTTGTTGCGAATCAAGGTGCTTATCCTCTTGCTGCAATGGCAGAGGCAGGTTATGCAGTGCTACGTCCTAATCCACGGGGGTCATCGGGATATGGTACAGATTTTCGTACTGCCAATCGCAATGATTGGGGCGGAAAAGATTATGAAGATGTGATGGCAGGAGTGGATCATGTAATAAAAATGGGAGTGGCGGATGAAACTAAAATGGGTGTGATGGGCTGGAGCTATGGTGGGTTTATGAGTAGCTGGATCGTTGGCCATAGCGATCGTTTTAAAGTAGCTTCTATTGGTGCACCGGTTGTTGATCTGTCTCATCAAAATCTCACGGATGATATCGAAGGATTTTTGCCTTCCTATTTCAATTCCAATCCATGGGATGACTGGAGTAAGTATGATGCACATTCTCCGTTACGATTTGTACAAAATGTAAAAACACCGGTGATGTTGCAACATGGTGAAGCCGATGCAAGAGTTCCCTTCAGTAATTCGGTAATGTTTTATAATGCACTGCGCAGAAGAAATGTGCCGGTTCGTTTATTGGCATTGCCCCGTCAGCCACATGGACCAATAGAGCCAAGAATGGTGTTGAAAACAATGCAATCAAATATAGAATGGTTTGAAAAATTTATTGGAGAGAAGAAAGGGTTTTAATAACAACAATGCAACCTACGAATATGAAATATTTTCTGCTACTTTTTTTGGCAACCGGTATTCTGTTTTCCTGTAAACAAAATAAACAGACTGAAAAAGTTACTACAGTACAATATGACTCTTTATATCACACGGCTGTATTTACTGACGCAGCCAGATTGGAAAAAATAAAACTGGTGCTCCCGGTTATTGATAGCATTTATAAAAAGCATGCTGAAGAAAATCATTTCCCGGGCATTTCATTTGGTATTGTTGTAGACGGGCAATTGGTTTATAAGAACAGCTACGGATACACGGATATCGATAAAAAAATTCCCGCTACTACAGC
>JAHEMN010000117.1 GCA_024643645.1 Chitinophagaceae bacterium
AACGCATTGGCTAATGCATAAGGTCTCTTGGTCATTTCGGCAGAGCCTGCATCTGCCAGGTATTCTCTTCTACGACTGATGCCAAATCGTAGTAAAATGGACAATAGGTATGCAATTGCAGTGACAACAATGGCTATTAAAATTATTACTCCAGAACCTTTACTGTCTTTATTTCTTCTACCCGATCCGGCGAATCGAAGGCTACGGAATGCTATTTCTGCTAAAAATGCAAAAATGCCAACGAATATTATGGAGATGATCAACAGTCTTACATCCCTGTTCTTTATATGTGTTAGTTCATGGCCAATTACTCCTTCCAGCTCTTCATCATTTAATTTATTAATGATACCTTTTGAAAGTGAAATGGAAAAGCTTCTTTCACTGATGCCACTGGCAAATGCATTTAATGAATCATCATCAATTATGTAGAGTTTTGGCATTTTCATTCCCTGGGAAATGCAGAGATTTTCCAACAGGTTGTAAACTTTTTTATTCTCTTTTCTCTCCAAAGGTTTACTTCCGGTGGCCATACGTATAAATGCAGTATGGCCCATCCATGCTATCAGAAACCAGATGCCAACACCAATTAATACAAAAGGCATTACTTGTAAGAACAAAACATCGGGGTCCCTGTCAATATCACCTTGTGTTAAAAAGAAAAATAAATAGAACATTCCCAGCAAGAGAGTTGGGAATGCTATCAATAAAAGAATTGAATTGAAATTATTCTTACGAATCTGTTTATCAAGACCTACATACTGCATGTTTATAACACCCTTTCAGGGATTAGGGGTTAAAATTTTATTTCAGGAGGCTCATCCATTTGTTTACGATTGTCATCGCCAAGATCAAATAACACCTCTCTTTTAAAACCAAAATTTCTGGCAATCATATTACCCGGAAATGATTCAACTGCATTGTTGTATTCAGTGGTTGCGCCATTAAAGAATCTTCTGGAAGCAGCCAGTTTGTTTTCAATATCGCTTAACTCTTCCTGCAACTGTAAAAAGTTTTGATTGGCCTTCAGATCGGGGTATGCTTCCACCTGTACCTTTAATCCTTGTAATGCGGACGACAATTGCTGTTCTGCAATTATCTTTCCATCAATCGTTGTTGCGGCCATAGCTGCTGCTCTGGCTTCAGTCACTCTCAGAAGCACTTCTTTTTCATGCGATGCATATCCTTTCACCGTTTCTACTAATTGCGGCACCAGATCATGTCGTTGCCTTAGTTGTACATCAATATCTGCAAATGCATTCTGTCGTCTGTTTCTTAAACGAACAAGTCCGTTATATAAGCCTACAACCCATATAACAAGCAGGACAATTATTCCAATTATAATTAGTACTGGCATAGTATAAATTTTTTATTTTTCCTTCTTTCAAGGTATTATGAAGTTAGCGAAAGAACATTGAATTAAAATGGGTTATAGATTAATTTTCATTATCTATTTTTTCTTCATCTGAAGATGAATCTACACCGAATAGAGAAACCAGTTGTTCGATTATGTCATCTGCATGCCCAGCCATCATATTCGATGCGAAATTTTTAATAAAGAACGGGAATACAGTAGATCGTAGAATTCCGGCATCTTCATTTTTTGTCTTATCATTTATCAGATCAATTAATAAACTAAGACCTGTTTGCATGATCGGATTTTCTTTATTTCTGACAGAGATCTTCTTGATAAATTCTAATGCATTGAAAGCAGGATTCAATCCTTGCCTGATATCATTGATCTCATATTTAACTAATTCCTTCTGTGCATGAAATAATGCTTCGAGTTTTTGTTTTTCGATCAGTAATTCGTCAAAGGTTGTAAACTTCTTACTCATAAATTTTCTTAACTATTTTATTCCTCAGATAAGGAAGAATGTATTTACCCTTTAATAATACGATACAAGCTAACAGCAGTAAATAAAAGCCACCTAAAATTAAAAATCCATAAATGCGGGAATGTAAAAGATCGCCCAGCCACCAGGAAGCAGCAGCACTGCAAAACAAAAGAGTAATGATACTTAATATTGCACTAAAAATAGTGAAGATCATGTTTGCAGAAATATTGCTCGTTTTCTGGATAGCATTTAATTGTACGAGTTTAAAGGCGGTTTCACCCAACTCACTGCTATGCGTAACAAATTCTTCTACTTTTGATTTGATAGATTCTTTTGGCATACATGATTTATTTTATTGGAGTAAATATTAAAATTCGGTTAATCAAAAAAAGTACAATCAGAAATACGGGTAATTTACCAGTGTCTCTATTTGTACTTTCTTCTGCATAATATGCAGGTAGTGTACCAATTAATTTCTTTTATAAGCTAAACCTAACTTAGGTTTTCTTTCATTGCTTCCGCCTTATTCTTCAAGTCGGATTTTGTGAATTTATCTTTCCCCTTTTCATAAAGAGTACTCATTTCTTCACCCCACTTTTCTGCTGTTTTCTTCAGCTTCTTACGAATATCTTTTCCTTTTTCAGGCGCCAGCAACATTCCAATTGCTACACCAGCAGTTACAGCACCAAGTAATCCTAAAATAATGTTTGAGTTCTTTGACATAAAAATGATTTTGATTTGTTATTAAAATTTGATTTTCTCAGGTACAATTGTTATTAAAATGCCCTATTGGAAATGTAACAAAAAAAACGATGCAAACCAAAAATATTTTGACCGTAATAGCAGATATTTCTCTCATTTTTTAAATACCCCTGTATAAGTTTTCAAGACTTTTTTCAGCCATCTTTAATATCTTTCCCCATTATATATTATTATTATGCGAGTAGTACCTTTTATTATATCAGCCGTTTTTTCTTCAGCATTAATTGTAGGCTTAAATAAACAATGGGGTTCCATTCCACCCATGGGAAAGTTTTTACATCCTCAATATGGATTCTGGCAAAATGCAGAACCATCTTCACAGAGCTTTGATGCTGATCTTTCCATTGAAGATTTAAAGGGAAATGCAAATGTGTATTTAGATGAAAGACTTGTGCCACATGTATTTGCAGAAAATGATGAAGACCTTTATTTCATTCAGGGTTATTTACATGCAAAATTCAGATTATTTCAAATGGATCTGCAAACCAAAGCAGCCGAAGGCAGGGCAAGTGAGATCGCAGGTGAAAAAGCCATCAATTACGATAAAGAACAAAGAAGATTGGGAATGAGGTTCGCTGCTGAAAATGCAATGAAAGAAATTGAAAAAGAAGCAGCATACAAAAAACTATTTGATGCTTACACAAACGGAGTTAATACATATATCAATTCTTTAACAGAAAGTTCAGTTCCGTTAGAATATAAATTGCTCAATTTTCAACCAGAAAAGTGGACTAATCTAAGAACTGCACTTTTATTGAAGATGATGGCAAAAATGTTGTCATCTGGCACTGAAAAGGATCTGGACTATACCAATGCAAAAGCTATTTTTTTACCTGATCAATTAAAAAAATTATACCCACAGGTACCGGATTCATTATTACCCATTATTCCAAAAGGAACTGCTTTTGAAAAACCAGGAATTATTCCTGTACCTCCTGCTAATGCAGATTCGCTTTATATTAATAATACAGAATCTGTTGTTGCTAATGAAATATCAAAGCCAGATATTAATAATGGGAGTAATAACTGGGTAGTTGCAGGAAGCAAAACGCAAAGTGGGGTTCCTATTCTGAGTAATGATCCACACCTTGAATTATCGTTACCTTCTATTTGGTACGAAATTCAATTACAAACACCCTCAAGTAATACTTATGGAGTTTCATTACCGGGTAGTCCATTTATCATAATTGGTTTCAATGATAGTATTGCATGGGGAGTTACCAACTCGCAGCGGGATGTTAAGGATTATTATGACATCAAGTTTAAAGATGATAAAACGAAAGAGGAATATTGGTTCAATGGTGAGTGGCAAAAATCATCATTACGAGTTGAGACAATCAAAGTAAAAGGAGGGGATGATGTGTTGGATACAGTTGCTTATACTGTTTTTGGGCCGGTAATGTTTGATAAAAGTCATCCAGATACAATTAAAGGAAACAGGAATCTTGCTGTTCGTTGGACAGCTCATGATCCAAGTAATGAAGCAATAACTTTTTACAAATTGAACAGAGCCAGTAATTACGATGAATATGTTGAAGCCATAAAATCATTTGAGTGCCCGGGCCAGAATTTTGTCTTTGCATCTAAAAGTGGAGATATTGCTATTTGGCAACAAGGAAATTTTCCTGCCAGATGGGACAGGCAAGGATTATTTGTAATGCCGGGAGCAGATAGCAGTTTTATGTGGCAGGGTTTCATCCCACAGGAAGAGAATCCGCATATTAAAAATCCGGCCAGGGGTTTTTTAGAAAGTGCAAATCAACGGCCTGCTGATTCAACTTATCCCTATTTCATACCCGGTAGTTATATTTCAGCCAGGGCAATTACCATTGAAAATTATTTGAAGGATATGAATGCAATTACTCCTGACGATATGATGAAGTTGCAGAATAATTATTTTAATACGTTGGCAGAAGACGTAAGGCCAATATTATTAAAATATATAAGAGAAGGTGATCTTAGTTCAACTGAAAAAAAGTACTTAGATATTTTTAGAAATTGGGATCTAATGGCTTCACCCGATTCTAAAGGGCAAACTATTTATCAATGCTGGTTTGATAGTTTGGAGGTTGGTATCTGGAAAGATGATCTTACAAGATCTAATCCTATGGCACCGTGGCCTGAAGAGCAGACAACAATGGAATGGCTAAAAAGAGACTCAGCTTTTAGTTTTATTGATGATATCACTACTCCGGAAGTAGAAACGATATATGATATTGTAACAGCCGCATTAAAAAAAGCATCAGTTAACCTGGCAAAAAATGAAATGGAAGGCAAACTTGAATGGTCCAAATTTAAAGACCCAACGATATATCATTTATTGAAAACTGCTTTGCCTGCATTTGCAAGAACAGGATTACATGTTGGAGGAAACGGGAACATAATCAATGCAGTTACTCATAGCCACGGGCCAAGCTGGAGAATGATAGTGCAAATGAGTACCCCTACTGAAGCTTATGGTGTTTACCCGGGGGGGCAAAGTGGAAATCCCGGCAGTAAATTTTATGATGATTATATCGATAATTGGGTAAATGGAAAATATTTTAAACTTTGGTACATGAGAGAAGGAGACCGGTTGGATAAAAATATTAAGTGGACGATGAAATTTAAAAAAGCATAGTATTAAGACGAAAAACAAAATTGATTCGAAAGAATTTATAAACTAATAAATAATGAAATTTTTAGTAGCAACAATACTTACAGCGCTATTGGCATTTATTGCAGGTTTATTCTCCTTTTCTCCCTGGTGGGGATTTGCTATAACCTCTTTATTGGTTGCGGTTTTGGTTCATCAAAAAGCCGGGAAAGCATTTTTAGCAGGATTTACGGGTGTATTTCTTTTATGGGGAGGACTTGCATGGTGGATAGATATGAGTAACAACAGTGTTTTATCGGCCAAAATTGCAAATGTACTGCCATTGGGTGGAAACACTATTTATCTGATATTGGTTACTGGTTTCATTGGTGGCCTGGTTGCAGGTATGTCTGCACTAAGTGGAAGTTATCTTCGATCATCTGGTCATCATCGTTAAAAGTTTACCAAAAGATCTTGCGGTAATCATAATAATATTTTGTATTCAATATCTTGTTTTTTAGATGTTATGAAAAATTTATTTTTCCTTTTATTTATTTTTTCAAATTCCTATTCTTTTTCTCAAAAAGTAAAAGGAATAATTACCGATATTGATGGCAATCCATTGCCTTATGCTTCTGTATTCATAAAAAACACCGGGTATGGTACTAATGCAAATAGTGAAGGAAAATATTCATTAAAGCCAGCTCCCGGAAAATATATTATCACTTGTCAATATGTTGGTTATAAAAAAGAGGAATTGCCTGTTACCATTACAGATGCTGATCTGGAGATCAATTTTATTTTAAAAGTTCAGGATATGGTTTTGGGTGAAGTGGTTTTAAAAAATGGAGAAGACCCTGCTTACCAGATCATCCGTAATGCGATCAAAAAAAGGGCATACTATCTCAATCAGCCAGCTGCATTTGAATGTAAAGTATATACCAAAGGACAGTTACGGGTAAGAAATTATCCGAAAAAATTCTTAGGGCGAACAATTGATTTTGAGGATGGGGATACCAGCAAAAAGAAAATGCTTTATTTATCTGAAACTTTTTCTACTTATGCAGCAAGTTTACCTGATAAACAAAAAGTAGAAGTAATTTCTTCTAAGGTCAGCGGCCAGAGTGATGGTTTTGGTTTAAGTGCTCCGCAGTTTTTTTCTTTTTATGAGAATAATATTTCAATTGGTAATAATCTTAATCCCCGTGGATTCATTTCGCCAATTGCTGAAAATGCTCTCAACTTCTATAAATACAAATTTGAAGGCAACTTTTTTGAGGATAATTATATGGTTAGCCGTATTCAAGTTATTCCGAAAAGAAAGTATGAGCCATTATTCAGCGGTTATATTAATATTATTGAAGATGATTGGCGCATCCATTCATTACAATTATTGCTTACCAAGGAATCACAAATGGAATTGATCGATACATTGCGTATAGAACAATTATTCCGTCCGGTAACAAAGGATACATGGTTTATAAGTAGCCAGGTAATTTATCCTGCTGTTAAAATATTTGGATTTGATGCCTATGGAAGTTTTATCAATATGTATTCTGATATAGATATTGATCCTGCATTTCATAAGAAATCATTTACAAGTACGATTTTAAAATATACTGACAGCTCAAATAAAAGAGATAATGACTATTGGGAAAGAAACAGGCCTTTACCATTAATGAAAGATGAAATAAGTGATTACAAAAAAAAGGATAGTCTTGAACTGGTTCGTAGGGATCCCCGTTATATGGATTCATTGGATAAAGTCAGGAACAAGATAAATATCGGGTCTGTATTATTGCTGGGCCAAAACTTTTCAAAAGAAAGGAAAAGGACATCACTAAGCTTTGAACCACTGATCGGATGGTTCAGTTTTAATCCGGCTGAAGGATTAGTGATGAATCCGGAATTTACATGGTCAAAAAAATTCGATTCTTCAATAACAAGCAGAAACCGATTGTCTATAACACCAAATTTCCGGTATGGTTATTTGAACAGGCATTTTAATCCTTATCTCACTACAAAATATGTTTTCGGTAATCATTTTGGTTCCTCCATATATCTGTCCGGAGGCAAAAGGGTGTTTCAGTTCAATAACAATAGCCCAATTGGAGAAAGAGGAAATACGATTAGTTGTCTTATAAGCGAAGAGAATAGAATTAAAAGCTATGAAGCATTTTATTTAAGAGGCAGTATCCGTAAAAATAGCAGAGCAGGATTGTCATTTGTGGCGGCTTTTCAATACCAGGACAGAATGCCTTTAGATAATAGAACAAACTATACCTGGAGAGATAAAACTGATAGGGAGTATACGCCTAATTATCCTTTTGAGATTGTGAACAGTAATATTACCCGGCACCAGGTCTTTACTATATTGGCTGGTGTTTCATGGCAGCCAGGAACAAAATATATTGAAATGCCCGGTCGTACCATCAATATCGGGTCTAAAAATCCGATCATGTCATTCCAATATATTCGGGGAATAAATAATCTATTTGGGAGTGATGCTGAATTCAGCAAGTGGAAATTCAATGTGAAAGATGAAGTTAACTTCCGTTTGAAAGGCACATTAAATTACCGTGTTGGCTTAGGAGGGTTTTTTAGTTTCAAAGAAGTTGAGCTACCTGACTACAACCACTTTAATGGAAACATTTCTACGTTTGCTACAGAGTATTTGAATAGCTTTCAGTTATTGCCGATCTATCAGTTTAGTAATACAGCTCAGTTTTATTCTTTGGCTCATATTGAATATAATTTGAAAGGCTTTCTTACAAATAAAATTCCTGGGTTTAGAAAATTGAACCTTTACCTGGTCACTGGTGGCAATGGATTTTACATTGATAAAAGTGATAACTACTATGAAATATTTTTCGGCCTGGATAATATCTTCAAACAACTTCGGGTTGATTTTGTGCAATCTTACCTGAATGGTAAAGCATGGCAAAATGGATTCAGGATCGGCCTTTCAAGGTTAGGCGGAAAAAGGGGTGACGATTGGCCCTGAATATTTTAAATCTTGCTTTATCTTTGCAGCGCTTTACAAATTTTGCCCAACCTGAAATTGGGTTCCGTTATTGTCGGAATAAAATTTAAACAACATGGCGCAATTACACAACAGGGTATCCCGCAAGGAGCTGAAAGAAAAGATTCTGCTTGATCCTACTCCAAGAATTACAATATCTTTTTATTGTTATTTCAATATTCTGGAACCCCAGATCTTCCGTAATCAGTTATATAAAGAATTAAAGGCACTCGATATATTTGGCAGAATATACCTTGCACACGAAGGAATAAATGCACAGATAAGTGTTCCGGAAAGCAATTTTGAAATGCTGAGGTCTTTTCTCTATTCAATTGAGCCATTAAATGGTTTAAGACTGAATGTTGCTGTTGATGATGATGGCAAAAGTTTTTATGTTCTCGATATAAAGGTCAGAACTAAAATTGTTGCTGATGGAATTAATGACCCTGAATTTGATATGGCAAACAGAGGACGGTATGTAAATGCAGAAGAATTCAATAAACTAACAAATGAGGCTGATACAGTAGTGATCGATATGCGTAATCATTACGAATTTGAAGTGGGCCATTTTGAAAATGCAATAGAAGTGCCCAGCGATACTTTCCGGGAGCAATTGCCAATGGCAGTGGAGATGATGCAGGAGGACAAGGAAAAGAATATCATTATGTATTGTACAGGAGGCATTCGATGCGAAAAAGCATCAGCTTTTATGAAACACAAAGGATTTAAAAATGTTTATCATCTGGAAGGCGGCATTATTAATTATGTGAACCAGGCCAAAGAAAAAGGACTGCCTAACAAATTTCATGGTAAGAATTTTGTGTTTGATCAGCGATTAGGGGAGAGGGTCACTGAGGAGATCATTGCAAAATGTCATCAATGTGGTAAATCTGCGGATACTCATGTAAACTGTGTGAATGATTCATGCCATCTTTTATTTATTCAGTGTGATGAATGTAAAACTAAAATGGAAGGTACCTGTAGCGAGGACTGTTTGGATTTTATTCATCTTCCTGCCGAGACACAGAAAGAATTAAGAGCAGGTGTAGATAAAGGCAGAAACATTTTTAACAAATCCAAAAAAAGGTTGGAGGAATTAAAATAAATACTAATTAGTTATCCATTTAATACAAACAGGTTTCCCTACTTTAATTCTATTACCTGTATCAGCAAGCAATCCGGTTGCCTGATCTATTTTAAAGATTATAATCTCATTACTATTCTGGTTGCCAACTAATAAATAATTTCCGGTAGGATCAAAGTTGAAATTGCGGGGTGTGTTTCCCAAAGTAGATTGATGGCCAATTATACTTAATTGCCCGTTTTTTTTATTTACAGAA
>JAHEMN010000018.1:0-8307 GCA_024643645.1 Chitinophagaceae bacterium
TATTAATGGAATCTTTTTTAACCAGGGTCATGTTTGTTGTGCAGGCTCAAGATTATATGTACAGGAATCAGTAGCAAAAGAAGTCATCAGAAAATTAAAAGACCGTTTAGAATCACTGATCGTTGGCGATCCGATGGATAAGAATACAGACATTGGTGCAATTAATTCTAAATCTCAATTGGATATAATTCAAAAATATATCAGTATAGGAAAAAAGGAAGGTGCAGAAATGTATGAGAGTAGTTGCCGCTTACCGGGTAAAGGATTTTTCTGCCGGCCAACTCTGTTTACAAATGTTGCCCAAAGTAATCGTATAGCACAGGAGGAAATTTTTGGACCGGTGCTGGCGATTCTCACCTTCCGAACAGAAGATGAAGTAATTGAAAAAGCCAATAACTCACCTTATGGGTTAAGTGCAGGTGTATGGACCGATAAAGGCTCAAAGATCTTCAACATGACCAAAAGAATGAGGGCCGGAGTAGTTTGGGCCAATACATTTAATAAGTTTGATCCAACATCTCCATTTGGTGGTTATAAAGAAAGTGGTTTTGGAAGAGAAGGTGGATTACACGGGTTATTACCTTATTTGAACTTACAAAACATCTAATTTGAAAGCAATGGAAAAGACAATTAAAAAATCTTCGTTAAGTATAAGTGAGCATGGATTGGAAAAGAAAACATCATCCAAAAGATTAGAAGTATTGAAGACCTATAAAATCTATATCGGCGGGCAGTTTCCCAGAACTGAATCAGGCCGTTATTATATCCCGACCAATAGTGCTGGAAAAAAATTGGCAAATGTTTGCCTTTGCTCCAGAAAAGATTTTAGGGATGCCGTTGTTTCGGCGAGAGGTGCTGTAAATGGATGGAGTGGCAGAGCAGCATTTAACCGCAGCCAGATCTTATATCGAATGGCAGAAATGCTGGAAGGCAGAAAAGCTCAATTCATTGAAGAATTAATGCTACAGGATTCAACTAAAGCAAAGGCTGAAAAAGAAGTTAATCTTGCTATTGATCGTTTGATCTATTATGCAGGCTGGTGCGATAAATTTCAACAACTTTTCAGTGCAGTGAACCCTGTTGCAACTTCTCATTTTAACTTTTCAGTACCTGAACCAACGGGTGTGGTTTCAATTATTGCCCCGCAATCTGATTCTTTATTAGGTCTGATCTCAGTTATTGCACCTGTTATTGCCGGTGGTAATACTTGTGTAGTATTAGCATCAGAAAGTAAACCACTTTGTGCAGTAACATTTGCAGAAGTTTTAAATTCATCAGATTTGCCGGGTGGTGTTGTTAATATTTTAACAGGAAAACCAGCAGAGTTAGCCTCCTGGTTCGTTGATCATATGGATGTAAATGCAACCATTTACTGTGAAAAAGATTCTGAAACAAAGAAAATGATAAGGGAAAAATCTGCTAACAACCTGAAGAGAATTACTTTTTATGATAAAATAAACTGGCAGACAAATGATGGACAGTCTCCTTATTTTATTATGGATACCCAGGAAATAAAAACAACATGGCATCCTGTGGAAAATATTGCAGGTGCAGGAGGTGGATATTAATTTATCAAAATGAATAATTGGAATAGTAATATGAAATTTATTTTAACGATAGCAATAATCTTATTCAATACAACTTGCTTTGCACAAAAAGATTCTATAAAAATCCTTCCAATTGATACAAATTCGGTTATCGTTCATAAAGATCCACGGCTTGACTTATTAGTTAAAAAACAAGCTACGATCAATGAAAAAACAAGCAGGGATAGCAGAAGAACTGATAAAGGTTATAGGCTGATGATCATGAGTACAATTAATCGGGATGATATTTATAATGCAAAAGCGAAGGTTTATACTTATTTCCCGGAATTAAAAGCCTACGTATGGTACCAATCACCTTATTTCAGATTAAAAGCAGGTAATTTTAAAGATCGCAAGGATGCGGAAGCTTATCGAAAAAGACTAAATACTTATTTCCCAAATGGTGTTTTTATAATGAATGATATCATTGAAGTGAGACCTGAAAAAAGCACTGAAGACAATATGGAACCCTAAACAATTAATAAATCTGATAGAAGATCCCACTTATTCAGGCGGGATTTTTTATTTATATCTCCACCTTGCTAGCATGCTAAGTATTATTTTTGCTCAATGCAAGAGAAAATAAAAGTATTGGCAGAAAAGTATTTTAATGAGTTCGTAGAAGTTCGCCATCATCTTCATGCAAATCCGGAGCTAAGCTACCAGGAATTTGAAACATCCAAATATGTACAAAGCAAATTAAATGAATATGGCATTCCTTTTACTGTAATTGCTACTACCGGTGTTGTCGGGTTGATCAAAGGGAAGAATCCGGAAAAAAGAATTATTGCTTTACGGGCAGATATGGATGCATTACCCATATTAGAAGAAAACGATATACCATATAAATCTAAAAATGAGGGTGTAATGCATGCCTGTGGTCATGATGTACATACCACTTGTTTATTAGGTGCAGCCAAAATTTTAAATGAATTAAAGTCTGAATGGGAAGGAACGGTAAAATTGATCTTTCAACCGGGCGAAGAAAAAAATCCGGGTGGGGCTTCTCTTATGATCAAGGATGGTGTTTTGGAAAATCCATCTCCGCAAGCTATCTATGCATTGCATGTAAATACCATTTTAGAAGTTGGGCAATTAAGTTTTCGAAGTGGAAAGGCAATGGCCAGTGCAGATGAAATTTATATTACCGTAAAAGGCAAAGGCGGACATGCAGCATCGCCGCATATAACAGTTGACCCGATTCTGATAAGTTCACATTTAATAATTGCACTTCAACAATTAATAAGTAGAAACAATAATCCATTTAATCCATCGGTGTTATCAATAACATCATTCAATGGAGGAAATACAACGAATGTAATTCCTAATGAAGTGAAATTGATGGGAACCTTCAGAGCGATGGATGAACAGTGGAGATTCAAAGCACATGAATTGATAAAAAAATTAACAACAGACCTGGTTCAGTCAATGGGTGGCGAAGTTGATCTGCATATTGATGTTGGTTATCCATGTGTAATGAATAATGAAAAAGTAACTGCTGAAGCTATGAAACTTGCAAGTGATTTTATGGGAGCAGAAAATGTAAGTGAAACAGAACTGAGAATGGGTGCTGAAGATTTTGGATATTATGCACAACAAATCCCTGCATGTTTTTATCGACTAGGTACAATGAACACAAAAAAAGGTATTACTTCAGGAGTCCATACTCCAACTTTCAATATTGATGAAAAAGCAATTGAAATTGGAATAGGTATGATGGCAATGCTTGGGAGTTCTGTAGAATTATCATAGTGCAACTCTCTCATTTTAAGCTTTTAACATCCAAAATCTGTTAGGATTATTATTTTGTACATTGCAATCCCTTTTAGTAAGTAAATCTTAATGTAATTAGGGGTAAATAAATTAATTTTTTCTATGTCAAACGAATTACGGAAACAACAAGCTCTCGAATACCATGCTAAAGGAAGACCTGGAAAGATTGAAGTGATTCCTACAAAAGAAGCAAAAACGCAAAGAGATCTTTCATTGGCATACTCTCCCGGAGTGGCTGCACCTTGCCTGGAGATCGCTGAGAATATTGAAAATGTATATAAATACACTGCAAAAGGAAATCTTGTAGCTGTTATCAGTAACGGTACCGCTGTTCTTGGTTTAGGTGATATCGGACCAGAAGCTGGCAAACCGGTAATGGAAGGTAAAGGAGTACTCTTTAAAATATTTGCAGATATAGATGTGTTTGATATTGAGATCAATGAAAAAGATCCGGTAAAGTTTGTGGAGATTGTTAAAGCATTAGAGCCAACATTCGGCGGCATTAATCTTGAAGATATAAAAGCCCCTGAATGTTTTTATATTGAAAGAGAACTTAAAAAACAAATGAATATTCCTGTGATGCATGATGATCAGCATGGAACTGCTATTATCAGCGCTGCTGCATTACTGAATGCATTGGAAATTCAAAAAAAGAAAATTGATAAAGTAAAATTTGTTGTAAACGGTGCCGGAGCTGCTGCGATGGCCTGTACTTTATTATATGAAGCATTAGGGGCAAAGCATGATAATTTTCTAATGTTTGATCGTAAAGGTGTATTACATAAAGGCAGAACCGATCTTGAAGAATTTAAATTGAAATTTGCCAATGCCAAAGGAGAGATGACTTTGACACAGGCAATGAAAGATGCAGATGTATTTATCGGGTTGAGTGCTGGCAATTGTGTAACACAGGACATGGTAAAAGGGATGGCAAAAAATCCTATTGTATTTGCAATGGCGAATCCTGATCCGGAGATCAGCTGGGATGATGCAAAAGCAGCAAGAAAAGATGTTATCATGGCTACCGGAAGAAGTGACTATCCTAACCAGGTAAATAATGTATTAGGATTCCCATATATCTTTCGTGGAGCATTAGACGTAAGATCAACACACATTAACGAAGAAATGAAACTGGCAGCAGTGAGAGCCCTTGCTGAGCTTGCTAAAACACCGGTTCCTGATATTGTGAACATGGCTTATAATGAAAAGAATATTTCATTCGGTGAAAATTACATTATTCCAAAACCACTTGATCCAAGGCTATTGGCGACTGTGGCACCGGCAGTTGCACAAGCTGCAATGGAAAGTGGAGTTGCAAGGCAACCTATTACCAGTTGGGATACTTATGTTACAAATCTTAATAAACGTCTTGGATTAGATAACCAGGTAATGAGAATTATTGGTAATAAGGCCCGTCGTGATCCAAAACGAATAGTATTTGCGGAAGCAGATAATGTTAAAATATTAAAAGCTGCACAAATCATTTTCGATGAAGGTATCGGATACCCGATCTTTTTAGGAGATGTAGCAAAAATTAAAACCATAGCTGAAACAAATGGAATAGATATAGAAGGAATTCCCATTTTCGATCCAAGGAGTGAGGAAATGGAAGAGAGAAGAACTGTTTATTCAGAATCTTTCCTTGCTAAAAGAGGAAGAAAAGGTTTTAATGCGTATGAAGCCAAAAAGGTGATGAAAGACCGTAACTATTACGGTTGTATGATGGTTGAATTTGGGGATGCTGATTGTATGATCTCCGGTTTAGCAAAAAATTATCCGGATACTATTCGTCCTGCTTTACAAACGATAGGAACAGAAGAAGGGGTAGAAAAAATTGCAGGCATGTACCTGATGCTAACAAAAAGAGGACCTCTTTTTTTAGGAGATACTACCGTAAACTTCAATCCTACAGCAGAAGAATTAGCCGAGATCACTTTGATGGTGGCAAAAGAAGTTAAGCATTTCAATATAACACCAAGAATTGCCATGTTGAGTTATTCCAATTTTGGAAGCAGTAATTCAAAAGAAGCAGCACTGGTGGCAAAGGCCCGGGCAATAGTAAAAGAAAAAATGCCTTCATTAATTGTTGATGGAGAAATGCAGGCCAGTGTAGCTTTTAACAGGGATCTGATGAAAGAGAATTATCCTTTCAGTGAACTGGTTGATAAAGATGTAAACACTTTGATTTTTCCAAATTTGGCTGCCGGTAATATTGCTTATAATCTTTTGAAAGAATTAGACTCAGGAGATGCAATAGGCCCTATACTTTTGGGATTAAAAAAACCCGTACACATTTTGCAGTTAGGAAGTTCAGTAAGAAGTATAATTAATATGGCAACTGTAGCTGTAGTTGATGCGCAAAGTAAAAGTGAATCACCCACCAGTGATATTGTAAAAAGATCAAAGTGGTGGAAACGTTTCAAAAAAAGTAAATAGAAATATTTAAATAAAGTAATATAAAAAATTTGCCAGTAAAGCAGGATACTTAACGGCAAATCTTTTCATCGTATTTTACATATTATATGAGCATATTCAATAACATAGGCCAATACTTATTGATGATAAAAGGCATGTTTTCCAAACCTGAAAATGGAAAAATGTATTGGAAGGAATTGATTCATCAGTGCACAGAAATTGGATTTGGCTCATTAGGTATTGTAGCTATTATTTCAGTTTTTATCGGTGCGGTATCAACAATTCAAACAGCTTATCAATTGGTCAGCCCATTGATCCCCCCTTCTACTATTGCACAGATTGTAAGAGATACAGTAATTCTGGAATTTGCACCTACATTAGTATGTATAGTTTTAGCAGGAGTTGCGGGTAGCCGTATCGCCAGTGAATTAGGAAATATGCGAGTTAGTGAACAAATAGATGCACTTGAGATCATGGGTATCAATACTAAAACCTATCTCATACTTCCGAAAATAGTAGCTGCGTTATTGATGATTCCGTTACTTGTTGTAATTGCAATGGCATTGGGAATATGGGGTGGAAGATTAGCTGGTGTTGCATCTGGAATTATATCCGGCAGTATTTATGACAAGGGGTTACTCGAATACTTTGTTCCTTTCAATGTAATTTTTGCCCTGATCAAAGCCTATGTTTTTGCTTTTATTATTTCAAGTGTACCTGCATTTTACGGTTATTTTGTAAAGGGTGGAGCACTTGAAATTGGCCGGGCAAGTACAAAAGCAGTTGTTATCAGTTGTATTCTTATTTTATTTGCCGATTATATTTTATCCGCATTATTACTACCAACATAATTATTAAGTAAGAAAATGATTGAAGTAAAAAATATTAAAAAAAGTTTTGGTGATAAAACAGTTATTACAGATGTAAGTGCTGTAATGAAGGCCGGACAATGTAATCTGATAATCGGTACCAGCGGAAGTGGCAAAACGGTGCTAATGAAATGTATGGTAGGTCTGTTTGAACCTGATTCCGGAGAAGTTTTATATCAAGGTGAGAACTTTACCAAAATGAAGGGTGCTGAAAAGACTGAAATAAGAAAAGAAATAGGTATGCTATTCCAGGGATCAGCCCTCTTTGACAGCC
Organism: Chitinophagaceae bacterium; assembly: GCA_024643645.1. Classification (GTDB taxonomy): domain Bacteria; phylum Bacteroidota; class Bacteroidia; order Chitinophagales; family Chitinophagaceae; genus JJ008. The sequence goes on from JAHEMN010000018.1 coordinate 6,918, forward strand.
TTACAGTTGAGCAGAATGTTATGTTTCCACTTAGTATGTTTACAAAAGATTCTTTCAAAAAAAAGTTGGATAGAGTAAACGAAGTATTGAACAGAGTTAACATCGTTGACGCAAATAAAAAATTTCCATCAGAACTAAGTGGTGGAATGAAAAAAAGGGTAGCACTGGCAAGAGCTATCGTTTTAAATCCTAAATATCTTTTTTGTGATGAACCAAATTCTGGTCTTGACCCACAAACTTCACTTGTAATTGACAGATTGATCAAGGAAATTACTGTGGAATATAATATTACAACTGTTATCAATACACATGATATGAACAGTGTGATGGAAATCGGTAATTATATTCTGTATATGTACAAGGGAAATAAAGAATGGGAAGGCAATAACAAAGAAATAATTTTTAGCAAAAACGAAAGACTAAATGATTTTATTTTTGCATCTGAATTTTTACAGGATGCCAAGGATATGAGGATGCTGGAAGAAACAGGTAAAATATCCAATGATAGGAATATGGATGAATTATTGGATAAAGATGCCCCGGTTCTTATTCCACCCCCGGATGATAAATGAGGGTACTAAAAACTTCTAAATCCCTTACTTTTGCGGCAACTATAAATAGTAATCATGAGTATTCTAGTCAATAAGAATTCAAAAATCCTGGTACAGGGTTTTACAGGCACAGAAGGTACTTTTCATGCTACTCAAATGATAGAATATGGCACCAATGTGGTAGGTGGTGTAACGCCTGGAAAAGGTGGAGCAACACATCTGGGGAAGCCAGTATTTAATACCGTTTTTGATTGTGCAAAAACAACAGGAGCGGATGTTAGTATCATTTTTGTTCCTCCTGCTTTTGCAGCCGATGCCATTATGGAGTCTGCCGATGCCGGAGTTAAATTGATTGTTTGTATCACAGAAGGAATACCTGTGCAGGATATGGTTAAAGTAAAAAACTATCTGCAAGGCAAAAATACAAAATTGATCGGTCCAAATTGTCCGGGAGTTATCACTTCAGGTGAATGCAAAGTTGGTATTATGCCAGGTTTCATTTTTAAGCCCGGACGTATAGGAATTGTCTCTAAATCAGGAACATTAACATACGAAGCAGCTGATCAGGTGGCCAAAGCCGGTTTAGGCATTTCAACAGCAGTTGGAATTGGTGGCGATCCTATCATCGGAACTACTACAAAAGATGCCATTGAATTATTAATGAATGATCCGGAAACAGATGCTATCGTAATGATAGGAGAAATTGGTGGAGGTATGGAAGCCGAAGCCGCTAATTGGATCAAATCAACAGGAAATAAAAAACCAGTAGTAGGCTTTATTGCTGGTCAAACTGCCCCTCCGGGCCGCCGTATGGGTCATGCCGGAGCTATTGTGGGTGG
>JAHEMN010000018.1:8407-37031 GCA_024643645.1 Chitinophagaceae bacterium
TTATCGGGATTCACGGATAAAACGGGCCAGCTCTTCTTTACTGCTATTGAAGGTCAACGCATCATTTACTATATAGAAATTATGCTTATCTATCGTTTTTCTATATGCATATTTAGCAACTTCAAGTCTGTTATTTTCAAAAGTAAAAAGTAACATAAGATCTCTTACTTGTGCAGTGGTGAAGTTGTTCTTATCAATAATAAATTTTGCAGAAGTGAGCCTGTTGTTTTCGAACCATTCTTTCCTTAATGATTCTTTTAAAGATTCGAATTCTCGGGTAGTCATTACATTACTATACCCGTTGTTCCAACCTCCGTTATCACTATCATAATAATCATCCTGATCATTATACCAGTCTTCCTGAATGTCCATTCTACGCTCATCTACCATTACTTTACCGAATCGGTTGATAGTAAGATCGAAATGAAACCCCCTCTTCAGTAACACTGAATTACTATAGATGATTACATTTCTGCCAAAGCTGTTTCCTTTGCCTCTCTTGGCTTCACGATAAACCTTTATCTGGTGATAACCTTCTGAAAGATAGCTTAAGGTAATAGTGTTGTCCTTCATGGAGAATTTGCGGCCATCGACTTCAATTTTAAGTTCCTGGCTGTTACTTACTGTCGAAATACTAAGCCTGCTTCCATCAAAGGCCAGCAGTGTAAGCGAGAACAGTGAAGTAATAATTAGTGTAAAGATTTTTTTCATGTTGTTTGTTTTAAATGATAAATTAAGTTTCCGGTCATTTAAATTCCAATCTCATGCCACATGCCAGAAAAAAAGTGAAAGAAAACGTTAAAGGAGTTACATAAAAGAGACTAATTCATGCAGCTTTCTGCAAGAATCCTTGCTGATAAAGACTTGTAGAAGACAGTTAATAATTTTCAGAAATTAAAAAACAAAAATAATTTAACGATGTACGATGTACTTTTTTTTGAAAAAAGTGAAAAGCTGTATTTTGAAAATGTAGAATTTGTGAAATTGACTTTAAAATAGCATCTTAATTTTATTAATCAGCGTCATAAAAAAAGACAGCTTAATAAGTTAAATTACACTGATAAAAGATAATTAATGAAATACCAAACTTGTAAATATTTATTTATTCTTATTACACTTATAATCTTATCCAACATTAATATGTATAGCCAGGGACCAATTAAGAATTATGAAAAAGAATGGAAACAAGTAGAGGTATATTCAAATAAAGGATTGCCAAAATCTGCATTATCTGAAGCAAAAAAAATATATGAACTTGCAAAAAAAGAAAACCAGGATGCACAAACTATAAAATCATTAGTTTATATAATTGGTCTTCAAAATGAAACAAGGGAAGAAAATGAAGTTTTCTCTATCAGAGAAGTTGAAAGTGAGATTGCTAACAGCAAAGAACCAACAACATCAATATTAAACAGTTTGCTGGCAGATATATACTGGAATTATTATCAACAGAACCGTTGGAAGTTTTATAATAGAACCAATACAGTTGATTATAAAAAAACAGATATCGCTACATGGAGTGCTGAAAACTTTCATAAAAAGATCGGTGAGCTGTATCTTTTATCTATCAAAAACGAAAAAAAATTACAACAAACAAAACTTGAAACATTTGATGCTATAATTGAAAAAGGCAATGTCCGTCATCTGCGTTCTACTTTATATGACCTTCTTGCCCACCGGGCACTCAATTATTTTGAAAATGACGAAAGAGATTTAAACAAACCTGCTTATGCTTTTGAGATAGATAAAGCGGATGCATTCGGTCCTGCCAAAGAATTTATAAAGATAAAGTTTATAACTAAAGACTCATTATCCTTACAATATAAGGCACTATTGATATATCAAAAACTGATCGGTTATCATATTAATGATCCAAAACCAGATGCATTATTAGATGTCGATATTAAGAGAATCACCTTTATTAAAACAAAATCAGTTCATCCTGAAAAAGATCAATTATATTTTGATGCTTTAAATCACATTGCTGAACAATATAAAAAAATTCCTGCTGCAGCACAGGCATCATACCTGATGGCAATGGTCTATAAGGAAAAAGCTGACACTTATGATCCCTATGGAGACACTACTAACAGGTATAGCCTTATAAAGGCTAAAGAAATTTGTGAACAGATCATTCAACAAAAGGATTCTTCAGAAGGAAAAGTGAATTGTAACAATCTTTTAAAATTAATCAATACTTCAACATTAGAATTCTCTGTAGAAAAAGTAAACGTACCGGATATTCCTTTCAGGTCGCTGATAAAATATAAAAATATCAACACCCTCTATCTTAAAATTATCAAAGCAGATGATGACCTTAAGAACTTATTGACTACACAATATGACAACAGATTCTGGTCAGTAATTGCAGATGTAAAATCAACAAAAAATTGGGATGTACAACTACCATCTACAAATGACTTTCAAACACATAGTACAGAAATAAATGTAGACCCGTTACCTGCAGGTGAGTATATCCTTGTTGCTTCTGATAAAAATGATTTTAGTGGCAAAAAAACAATTATTGGTGCACAGCTATTTTATGTTTCCAATATCAGTTTTGTATATAATGATGATGATTATTTTGTATTGAACCGGGAAGATGGACAACCATTGAAAAGAGCTGATATACAAATTTGGGAACAAAAGTATAACTATCAGTCATCCAAATATGAAAAGGAAAAAGGAAAATCATTTATTGCAGATGTAAACGGATTTTTTAAACTTGAAAAAACAAATAAACCAAAAACCGGTTATAATAACTATTCATATTTATTAGATATAAAATATGGCAATGATCGCTTATTCATGAATGACCTGTTATATAATAATTATTATTACAACCAACAACCAAATGAATCAAAACCGATCACTTCAATTCATTTTTTTACAGACAGGGCTATTTATCGCCCCGGCCAGACAATTTATTTCAAAGGCATTGTGCTAAATAGTAATCCAAAAGAAAAAACAGGTGGAGTGCTGGAGAATTTTTCTACTACTGTTTTTTTAAGAGATGCTAATTACAAAGACATTGACTCTTTAAAATTAAAAACAAATGAGTATGGCTCTTTCAATGGCAAATTTCAATTACCACAAACAGGCTTGAACGGGCAGTTTACTCTCTATACAAAAAAGGATGGCGGAAATGTTGGATTTAAAGTCGAGGAATATAAGCGACCAAAATTCTATGTTGACTACGAACCCGTAAAAGGCACATATAAAGTAAATGACACCATAAAAGTAACGGGCATTGCAAAAGCTTATGCCGGAAATAATATTAATGGTGCAATGGTTAAATATAGAGTCGTTCGAGAACCCCGCTATCTCTACCCTTGGTTATTCTGGCGTTGGTGGCAGCCACCGACCGAGCAAATGGAAATTGCACATGGAGAATCGGTAACAGATAAGGATGGGAAATTTATAGTTGAGTTTTCCGCCATACCTGATCTAAAAATTGATAAAAAATTTGAGCCTGTTTTTGACTATACCATTTATGCAGATGTTACAGATATAAATGGAGAAACAAGAAGTGGAGAAAAATCTGTTTCTGTCAGTTATAAATCACTGATGCTAATCGTTACTGTTCCTCCTCGGTTGCCGGCAGATAGCTTAAAATCATTATCTATCCGTACACAAAATATGAATGGAGAATATGAGCCGGCCAAAATAAAGATTACCATCACAAAATTAAATGAAGAAAAAAGGCTGATCCGTAATCGATTCTGGGATAGACCTGATCAGTTTATTATGCGGAAAGAAGAGTACATCAAACTTTTTCCGCATGATGAATACGATAACGAAACTGATATAAAAAGCTGGAGTAAAGGCAAACAGGTTTTTGAAAAAACAGATTCTACCCATGCGAATGGGAAATGGGTATTTGGTGATGGAAAATTCTTTACCGGTTTCTATATAATTGAAATCGAAACAAAAGATAAAAACGGAGAGGTAGTAAAAGATGTGAAGTATATTGAATTATTCAACGAAAAAAGCAATCAAATACTTCGTCCTGATTATTTGTGGAGTGGCATTAAAAACTTAACTGTTGAACCCGGTGAAAAAGCAAGTATTGAGTTGGGAACTGCTGCTGATAATTTATTTGTAATACAGCAAAAGGATATGACTGAAATTAATAATCAAAATTCTATTACTAACTATTCCTTTATTAAACTAAATAATCAAAAACAAACATTCAATATTCAGGTAACAGAAAAGGACAGACCTGGTTATGGTGTGGGCTGGATGTTTATTAAACACAATCGGATATATCAACTGAATGAAACAATCAGTTTGCCATGGTCAAATAAAGAACTTAATATAGAATACAGTTCATTCCGGGAAAAGACAGAACCGGGAAGTACAGAGAAATGGAAATTAAAAATTACCGGTATCAAAAAAGAAAAAGTAGCTGCAGAAATGCTAGGTAGCATGTACGATGCATCACTAGACCAGTTTGTACTGCATAATTGGTACAAACCATCAATATGGCCATCTTATTTTATGAGAAAAAGCTGGAATGGTTCTCAAAATTTTTCATTAATAAGATCGAATCAACGATATATTAATGATCAGGAAATAAAGTATGTCATAAAAAATTATGATTATATAAATATTATAGAGAATAATAATATAAGAGGATTGGTAGGCAAAGTAGCTGGTATAAATGTAGAATATAACAGAGCCCCTGCTCCACCGGAACAAGGAGATGCAGTTGATGAAGTAGTAGTTACAGCATATGGAAAAATAAAGACAGCTTCTAGTGATAATAAATTACCCCCTACTCAATCTGGTGATGTCAAAATCAGAACAAACTTTAATGAAACGGCTTTCTTCTTACCTGATCTAAGAACAGACAGCACTGGTGCAATAGAATTTTCTTTTACAATGCCTGAATCATTAACCAGATGGAAATTCATGGCATTGGCACATACAAAAGAAGCAGCATTTGGCACAAGTACTAAAGAGATCGTTACACAAAAAGAATTAATGGTGCAACCTAATCCACCAAGGTTTTTAAGACAAGGCGATAAGATCGACCTGAATACCAAGATTGTCAACCTGTCTGATAAAGAAATGACAGGCACTGTTTCACTGCAATTATTCGATGCAACTACCAATGAACCGGTTGATGGTCAATTTCAAAGTGTAATACCTAATCAGTATTTTACTGTAGCAGCCGGACAAAGTGAAGTTGTAAAATTTCCAATTGAAATCCCTTATCTTTTTAATAATGCATTGATGTGGAGAATAGTTGCCAAAGCTGGCAATTACTCAGATGGTGAAGAAAATGCTTTACCAGTGCTTACTAACCGTATGCTGGTAACAGAAACAATGCCATTGCCCATGAGAGGAACTGGCACTAAAAATTTCACTTTTAATAAATTATTGAATAGCAGCAAAAGTGAAACTTTACAACATTATGCCCTGACGTTGGAATACACTTCCAATCCTGCATGGTATGCCGTACAGGCACTACCCTACCTTATGGAATACCCATATGACTGTGCAGAGCAAACCTGGAACCGATATTATGCCAATTCTTTAGCAACACATATTTCTAATTCTTCACCCCGTATCAAAGAAGTATTTGACAAATGGAAAATAAAAGACACCGCTGCTTTGATGAGCAATTTGCAAAAGAACCAGGAGTTGAAAGCCGTAATGCTGGAAGAAACACCTTGGGTATTGCAGGCAAAGAATGAAACAGAACAAAAAAGGAATATTGCTTTATTATTCGACATGATAAAAATGAGTGAGCAGTTAAATAGTTCTTTTGAAAAATTGAAACAAATGCAAAGTAGTAATGGAGGCTTTGTTTGGTTTTCCGGAGGACCGGATGATCGTTACATGACTCAATACATTGTAACAGGTATAGGCCATTTGAAAAAGCTGAATGCTATTGCAAAAGGTCAGGATGATAAATTGAAATCAATACTGGTATCATCTATCCCTTATTTAGACAAAAAAATAAAAGAGGATTACGACAACCTGGTTAAGAATAAAAGCGATCTTAAAAAACATGTACCCGGTTATACAACAATTCAATATTTATATATGAGAAGTTTTTTCCCTGAAAATAAAATTGCAACAGCTTCTCTTACAGCTTATAATTATTTCCGTAACAGAGTGCAACAAACATGGGTTGGCCAAAGCAAATACATGCAAGGTATGATCGCATTGGCATTATATAGAACAGATGATGCAAAAACACCTGCAGCCATTCTAAAATCATTGAAAGAAACTTCAATCAATAATGAAGAATTGGGAATGTACTGGAAAGATCAGACCAATGGATGGTTCTGGTACCAGGCACCAATAGAAACTCAATCCTTATTAATTGAAGCATTCCAGGAAGCTGGAAAAGACACCAAAACTGTTGACGATCTTAGAATATGGTTATTAAAAAATAAACAGACCAATAACTGGAAAACAACAAAAGCAACAGCAGAAGCTTGTTATGCTCTATTGTTACAGGGAACCCAATGGTTAAGTAATGAGCCTGTGGTAGAATTAAAATTGGGCAATACAATGATCAAATCAACTGATGTTGGACAAGAAGCCGGAACTGGTTATTTCAAGAAAGTGATTGAAGGAAATAAAGTAATTCCACAAATGGGAAATATTTCTGTCAGCATTTCATCATCAGACAAAAATGTGAGTGCTTCCTGGGGCGGTATTTATTGGCAGTATTTTGAAGACCTTGATAGAATTACAACATCAGCAACTCCATTGAATCTTGTAAAAAAACTTTTTGTTGAAAAGAATACTGACCGTGGACCTGTCATCACTCCGGTTAACGATGGCTATGTATTAAAAGTAGGCGATAAAATAAAAGTAAGAGTTGAACTTCGTGTTGACAGGGATATGGAATATGTACATATGAAAGATATGAGAGCTTCCGCTCTTGAACCTGTGAATGTATTAAGTAATTATAAGTACCAGGGCGGGTTAGGGTATTATGAAAGCACTAAAGATGCAAGCACCAATTTCTTCTTCAGTTATTTAAGAAAAGGAACGTATGTTTTTGAATATTCATTATTCGTAACACATACAGGTAATTTCAGCAATGGCGTTACGACTATACAATGTATGTATGCTCCTGAATTTACATCACATTCAGAAGGAGTAAGAATTAATGTTGAATAATTTATGCACAGAGGCACAGAAACACTGAAATATTTTCACTTCTGAGTCTCTGTGTTTCTGTAGCATTCCTATTTTTGCCTATGCAGATAGAGTATCTAATAATAGGTCAGGGAATTTCAGGAACCTGGCTAAGCTATTATCTTCAAAAAGAAAATAAATCATTTCTTGTAATTGATAACAACAAAGCGAATTCCCCTTCAAGGATTGCCGCTGGCATAATTAACCCTGTTACCGGCCGAAGGCATGTGGAAGTTTGGATGGCCAATGATATCATTCCGTTTGCACACAATGAATATTCCCAATTAGGAAAAGAGCTTGGAATTACTACTATCTCTCAAAAAAATATCATTGATTTCTTTCCCAGCCCTCAAATGCGGATAAGTTTTTTTCAACGGATTGAAGAAAAAGCAAACTATGTAAGTGATTATAAAGTTCAAGATCACTTCAGTAATCATTTCAATTATGATTTTGGTTGTGGCGAAATCAACCCTGTTTATACTGTTCATCTGGATTTGTTATTACCGGTATGGCGAAAAAAATTAAAAGAAAAGAATCAATTATTAGAAGAAGAGTTTGAGATAAATCATCTGAAAATATCTGACAACAAAATCCAGTACAAAAAAATAACAGCAGATAAGATAATTTTTTGTGATGGAGTTGGCAGTGCAGAAAATCCATATTTCAACTTATTACCTTTTGCTCCCAACAAAGGCGAAGTGCTTTTGGTTGAAATACCTGACCTTCCAATAACAAACATCTATAAAAAAGGCATGATGTTGGCACCACTCTCAACAAAAGGATTATGGTGGATCGGCTCTAACTATGCATGGGAATTTGACAACCATGACCCTACCCATCTCTTTAAAGAAAAAACTGAAGCTTTATTAAAAGAATGGCTGAAAGTTCCATTTAAAACTGTTGATCATTTAGCAGGTATCCGCCCTGCTACATTGGAAAGAAGGCCATTTGTGGGTCTTCACCCATTAGATCCTTCCGTTGCTATATTAAATGGTATGGGAACTAAGGGATGTTCGCTGGCACCCCTCTTCGCAAAGCAACTAATTGATAATTTATTGTACCATAGAAATATTCATCCCGAAGCGGATGTAACCCGTTTCCAAAAAATACTTTCCAGAAGCATCTTATGATGTAATCAATACATTATTTTTAACGCTATATTTTTCACCCGATAATATTAAGAAATGAATTCACAAGATGGTTCCATCTATGCTGTACCAGCTAATTTTCGCCGAATGGAAAATATGCATGTTGTATTCTGGCTTTTTAAAGATATAAGCTGGTGTATGATCTGGAAAGAATTAGGCATTTTTATGATCTTTCCTACTCTTTCAATTGCCATCTGGATCTCCTGGAAGAACAGACAATTGAAATCCGAACTGGCTCATAACCTGGCGATCGTACTTTGGATATCAGCCAACTCTTACTGGATGATCAGCGAATTCTTCTCATTTGATGAAGTGATTATTTGGCAGGAATTTACCGGAAAGCATTTATCACTGATCCCTTTTATAGCTGGTGTAGTTATCCTTGCTTATTATTATTTGATACAGCGAAAAAAAGAAATCGAGCTGCATAAGCCTGTAACTATGTAAGGGAAATTTGTCTTTTTTTCTTTGCCTCTTTAAAATATCGACGCAAATAGTAGATCAGGGTGATGGTTAGCATAGACCGGATTTAATTGGTTTCTTGTATCAATAGGGTTGAATCCTACTTTAAATATAATGAACGGTTCCCCAATTTGCAAGCCCGTAGTCATTTATCTTATCTTTGCCGCCATCTTGAAGGGTACTTTAAAATATAAATGCCTAAGAGTAAATAACTTAAATTATAGAATTCATCATGTACAGAACTCACACTTGTGGCGAACTAAGAGTAGAGAATAAAGGAACTGAAGTAATACTTGCCGGATGGGTGCAAACCGTAAGAAAATTTGGTGCTATTACTTTTATTGACTTACGGGACCGATACGGCATTACTCAATTACTTTTCGGTGAAGAGTTGAATAAACAACTGGAAGAAAATCCATTAGGAAGAGAATTTGTGTTGCAGGCAACCGGAACAGTTAATGAACGCAGTAATAAAAACCTTAATATACCCACTGGTGAAATTGAAATTGCTGTCAGTTCTTTTAAAATATTAAATAAATCAGCAGTTCCTCCATTCACAATTGAAGATAAGACTGATGGTGGTGATGATCTGAGAATGAAATACCGCTATCTTGACCTACGCAGAAATGCAGTAAAGAAAAATATAGAATTGCGATATGCAGTTAACCGTGCTGCAAGAAATTATTTGCATAATCAGGGTTTCATGGATATTGAAACACCATTTCTTATAAAATCAACACCGGAAGGTGCGAGGGATTTTGTTGTTCCATCAAGAATGAACCCAGGACAGTTTTATGCATTGCCTCAATCACCACAAACATTTAAGCAATTATTAATGGTGAGTGGTTATGACCGCTATTACCAGATCGTAAAATGTTTCCGTGATGAAGATCTTAGAGCTGATCGTCAGCCCGAATTTACACAGATAGATTGCGAAATGGCTTTTGTTGAGCAAGAAGATATCCTGAATATGTTTGAAGGAATGGTAAAATCCATAATCAAAGATGTAAAAGACATAGACTATACAGAAACATTGCAACGGATAACATGGGAAGATGCCATGTGGAATTATGGTAATGATAAACCGGATATCCGTTTTGACATGAAAGTGCTTAACCTTAAAAAGCCTTCAACTGTTTATGTTGATAAGCAGGATAATGCAACGTTAATAAACGGAGCTGATTTTAAGGTTTTTGATGAAGCAGAAACAGTTGTAGCAATCGCTGTACCTGATTGCAGTGAATATAGTCGTAAACAAACGGATGAATTAACAGAGTGGGTGAAACGTCCACAGATAGGAATGAAAGGATTGGTATTTATAAAAGTAAATACCGATGGAACCTATAAAAGCAGTGTAGATAAATTTTACAGTGAAGAAAAATTAAAAGCCATTGCTGATGCTTCCAACGCAAAAGCTGGTGATTTGGTATTAATATTAGCTGGTGCAGAAGAAAGAACAAGAAAAGCTATAAGTGATCTACGGATGGAAATGGCAACAAGATTGGGATTAAGAAAAGATGATGAATTCAAATTATTGTGGGTATTGGATTTTCCATTGTTTGAATATGATGAGGAAGGTAACAGATGGGTAGCCCGCCATCATCCGTTCACCTCACCAAAACCTTCGCAGATAGAAACAATGATCAATAACAATCCTGTAATTGAAAATGCAGCTGAGTATTTAAAACATCCATATGCTAACATCAAAGCAAATGCTTATGATATGGTTTTGAACGGCAATGAAATTGGAGGTGGTTCAATAAGAATTTATCAAAGAGAATTACAGGAGAAAATGTTTGCTGCATTAGGGATGGATGAAGAAGAGCAGATGCACAAATTTGGTTTCTTACTTGGCGCATTTGAATATGGAGCACCGCCGCATGGTGGTATCGCTTTTGGTTTTGACAGGCTTTGTGCAATCCTTGGTGGTAGTGAAGGTATTCGAGACTTTATAGCATTTCCAAAAAATAATTCAGGAAGAGATGTAATGCTTGATGCACCGGCTACAATTGATGAAAAACAATTTGAGGAATTACAGATTAAGTTGAACTTGAAGTAGTCTTTAATTTGTAATTAATTCTTTTAATAGTGTTGCTACTTTATCTGCATCTGGCAGCATTACTTTTTCCAATCCAATATTCATGGGTACGGCAGGCGTATTCAATGCACCCAAAACTTCAACAGGAGCATCTAAGAATTGAAAACAATTTTTAGAAATTCTTCCGGCTAATGCTTCGGCAAAAGAATTGTTCTGTTGTTCTTCGGTCAGTACAAGGCATTTTCCATGTACTTTTACTCTTTCGTAGATCAATTCTTCATCCAATGGAAATAAGGTCCGAAGATCAACTACTTCCACTTGTAGGTTAAATTTCTTAGCAGCAGCTTTTGCCCAGTACACTCCCATTCCGTAAGTAATTACCACACAGCTTTCGCCATTATCAATAGAATCAGCAGAAGCATTTACAACAATGTTGGCTTTGCCAAACGGCAGGATATAATCTTTAGAAGGTTCAGGTGTTTTAGCATCTTCTGTTCCCGGCACTTTGCTCCAATATAATCCTTTATGTTCCAGCATCACCACCGGATTAGGGTCATAAAAGGCTGCCTTCATCAATCCTTTCATATCAGCTGCATTGGATGGATAGGCCACTTTAATTCCTTTAATGGAAAGAACAGTTGTTTCTACACTGCCGCTATGATAAGGTCCACCCCCGCCATAAGCTCCTATCGGTACTCTCAATATCATTGATACGGGAAACTTACCACAACTTAGATAACAGCTTTTAGAAACCTCCGTTACCAGTTGATTAAAACCCGGATATATATAATCAGCAAACTGTACTTCAACGATCGGTTTTAATCCTACAGCACTCATTCCAACTGTTGAACCTACTACATAAGCTTCTTGAATTGCTGTATTGAACACTCTGTGTTCACCAAATTTTTCACCAAGTGTAGCTGCTTCACGGAATACTCCACCTAATCTTTTTCCAACATCCTGCCCATACAAAACAGCTTCAGGATGTTTTTCCATTATTTCTCTTACTGCGAATAATGCAGCATCAACCATTACTACCTTTTCTTTTCCTATGGGGCTTCTCTCCCCTTTTTCCTCCACAACTGGAGTAGGAGCAAACACATGATCTTCTATAGTCAAAGGATCCGGTTCAGGCGATGCAACAGCTTTTGCAAAATCAGTTGCCACTAGATCTGCTGCTTCTTTTTCTATTTGTATAATCTCATCCTCACTTACATTTCTTTCAATTAATTTCTTTCTTAACTTGGGATTAGGATCATGATCTGAATGATTTGCCCAATCTTCATCTGAACGATAAAATTCTCTTCTTACTCCACTTGTATGATGACCTAATAATGGTACCTGTGCATGCACCAGGTAAGGCTTCCTTTCTCTTCTTACAAAATCACAAACATCCTTCATTACTGAAAAGGAAGCTTCAAAATCACTGCCATCTACCTGTATCCTGTTCATGCCTTTAAATCCAGCAGCAAATTCAAAAGCATTCATTGATCTTGCTTCATCAGAAGTAACACTGATTCCCCAATTATTATCCTGCACCAGATATATGATCGGTAATTGTTTTAAAACAGCAAACTGAAAAGCTTCACTTACTTCCCCCTCTGTAATACTTGCATCACCCAACGAACAAACAACAATTGGCAATTCTCCATTCACTCCTTTTTTCAATCTGCCCGACAAGTGATTTTCCAAATATTGAACACCCTGGGCTACACCGGTAGTTGGTATCGCCTGCATACCTGTGGCACTGCTTTGGTGAATCATAGTTGGTTTCTCATCACCTTTATAATTAGGATGTGAATAATATTCACGGCCACCAGTAAATATATCATTGCCTTTAGCTAACAACTGAAGCATCTGTTCATAAGGAGAAAAACCGATACCCATAATGATGCTTTCATCACGGTAATATGGACTTACAAAATCATGTGATTGCAATTGAAATGCCGTTGCTAATTGAATAGCCTCATGACCTCTCGAGGTTGAGTGTACATACTTACAAACTGTTCTGTTTGCTTCATAGGTTTCAGCCATCACTTTTACCTGGCTCATCATCCTGTACGCTTTCAATAATATAGCAATATCTATCATACCTGAACAAACAATGTTAGCAGCAAATTTAAGGTAAAGCAAACCCCCTTAAAAAAGAAAAGCCATTCATTATTGAATGGCTTTCTTAAACAGTTAGTTTTAGTTTATCTGAAAGTTATTTTACTTCAAGTGTAAACATACTATCATCTTCTATAAAGCCCTCTAATTCATCACCCACTACAGCTTCACCAACTCCTGCAGGTGTACCGGTAAATATCAGATCACCGATATTCACTGAAAAATAATTGGAGATATAAGCGACGATCTCATCAAAACTGTGAATCATTAAATTGGAATTTCCCTGTTGTACTAACTCTTTATTTTTATACATGCAGAAATTGATATCCTTTTTATTTTTAACAGAGGACATAGGCACCCATTTGCCAACAACAGCTGAGTTGTCCCAGGCTTTTGCCTTTTCCCAGGGAAGTCCTTTTTCTTTCATTTGATTTTGAATATCACGGGCAGTGAAGTCAATGCCAACGGTGATCGCATCATAATACTTACCCGCAAATTTTTCCTGAATATATTTTCCGTTTTTACTGATACGTAAAACCAGTTCACATTCATAGTGCAACTCGTTTGTAAATTCCGGATAATAAAACGGCGTATGCGGTTGCAATAAAGCACTTTTTGGCTTCATAAATATTACAGGCTCATCAGGAATTTCATTTCCTAATTCAGCAGCATGTGCTGCATAATTACGGCCTACACAGAAGATTTTCATAAACAGGTGTGTTTTTTAATTAAATACTTTGGATACATTACCATTGTGGTTGTTTATCACAAGTATTCACTGGCTTCATTAAGTCTATTGGATTCTAATCAACCCGGTCATATCATCCTTCATGTTTTCCGGGGAATAGTAAGTCGGAATGCTAAAGTAAGTAATCAATCTGATTAATCATAGCGAAAAGGTCTGATTATTTACCTGGTTCATTGAAGCTGCAATACCTTGTGTGGCAAAGGTTTCTATAACTTCTACCGATTTTTCTATTTTTAACTTCACCAGGGGTTCTTCTTCTTTTGTCCATTTTCCCAGTACAAAATCAGATTGATGCCCTTTTGGGAAATCGTTTCCTATTCCAAACCTGAGCTTTGCATATTCGTTGGTACCCAGTATTTCCTGAATGCTCCTCAATCCATTATGTCCGGCATCAGAGCCGGTGGGCCTTACCCTTATCTTATTGAGTGGTAAAGCAAGATCATCAACAATCACTAATAAATTCTCCAAGGAAACTTTTTCTTTGTCCAGCCAATATTTAATGGCTTTACCACTTAAATTCATGTAAGTAGTAGGGCAAATGCAAATAAATTTCTTTCCCTTCCATTTAACTTCTGAAACATACGCAAGCCTGCCTTCCTGAAATTCTCCTTTATGTTTTTGCACAAAAGCATGTACTACATCAAACCCTATATTATGCCGGGTATGTGCATATTCATTTCCAATATTCCCCAATCCGGCAATTAAAAATTTCATTTGTAAAAATTAGTCTTAATTGATCAGTTTTTGTAAATACTTGTTATTTCAAACTGCTAATTAACAGCATTGTTGTTTAAAAACTTACAATCACCTTTATTTTTTGCTAACAAAAGACCCGTTTAACAAATGCTAAACGGGTCTTACTATTAATTAAAAAGAATTATTTTTTAGCATCAGCAGCTTCAGCCGGAGCGGCAGCAGCAGCCGGAGCAGCAGTACCAGCAACAGGTGCAGCAGCTTCTTCTTGCTTCAATTGTCTTGTTAATACAACAGATGCAATTGGTATTCTTGGTGAATTTAATATCTCGTAATTCTCAACATTTACATCTTCAACACGGATATTTCCATTCAATTCAAGATCATCAACATTAACTTCAATCTGCTCTTGTAAAAATCTTGGCAAAGTTTTTACTTTCAATGATTTCATTTTAGTAACTAGCTTTCCTCCTTCCTTAACTCCTTTGGAAGCTCCAACAAACTTCAATGGAATATCAGCAACTATTTTTTTACCTGCAGTAAGTTCCAACAAATCAATATGAATTAATTTGTCAGTTACTTTGTCAAACTGCAGATCTTTAAGAATAGTTCTGTAAGTAACTCCATCCAATACTACTTCAGCTATCTGGAAGCTGGGTGTGTACACTAGTGCTTTAAAAGCTGCAAGAGGAGCATGAAAGTTGATCTCCTTTTCACCGCCATAAATTACACCAGGCACTAATTCCTGAGAGCGGAGTTGTCGGGTGGCGCCTTTGCCGAATCCGGTCCTCAGTTGTCCTTCGATTGTAATTGATTTCATTTTATGTTGTTTTAAATGTTTACTTATCTCTGCGCTGCGAATGAATAAAGAGACTTGTTATACTCTTATTCTCATAAGCATTTCTAATAGCCACGGCGAAAAGTTCTGCTACACTCAATACTTTTATTTTCGAACTTTCCTTTTTCACCGGTATCGTATCACAAACTATCAATTCCTCCAGCACACTGTTCTCGATATTTTCGTATGCTTTTCCGCTTAATACCGGATGGGTAATTAATGCCCTTACACTTCTTGCTCCCTTCTCTTTTAATAGCCCCGCACTTTTAGCTAAAGTTCCTCCGGTATCACATATATCGTCGATAATAACTACATCCCGATCCGTTACATCACCAATTACCACCATGCTTGCAATTTCATTTGCTCTCTTTCTGTGCTTGTCACAGATAACCATTTCTGCATTGAAATAACTGGCAATTTCCCTGATTCTGTTTGTTGCTCCTACGTCAGGGGCGGCAAAGGTAAGGTTTTCCAGTCTCAGATTTTCTATATATGGAATAAAAACTGCATGGCTATCCAGGTGGTCAACAGGTATGTCAAAGTATCCTTGAATTTGAGGGGCATGAAGATCCATGGTAATTACCCTGTCTGCACCGGCAGCTACTAACATATTGGCTACCAGCTTACTACCAATTGCTACCCTTGGCCTGTCCTTTCTATCCTGCCTGGCATATCCATAATATGGAATAACAGCAATTACCTTATAAGCTGATGCCCTTCTGGCCGCATCGATCATCAGCAATAATTCCATTAAATTTTCTGTGGGAGAAAAAGTGCTTTGCACCAGGAATACATAATCCCCTCTTACACTTTCCAGAAATATCGGGCTGATTTCTCCATCGCTAAAGCGTTGAATATTAACCTTTCCAAGCTTTGTTCCAAATTGTTTACAGATTTGCTCAGCAAGTTGTTGTGAGCCTGTTCCCGAAAAGATTTTAGCAGTTTGCATAGCAAAAAAATGTGCCGCGAAGATACTACTTCACATATAGGATTCATAAAAAATGAGCTCCTAAATGAATTCAAATTCTAAAATCTAAACAGGAAAATCAAATTAACAAGAAAGCTTTGCCTATTTCAATGCCAGATGGTCAACAACAGGTTGTGCTTGTTCTACAGGTATTGATTTAGTTTCTGTTATGTCCATTGAAGTTGTATTACAACTGTAAAACAGAGCAGAACAGATAAAAATGGAGAACAACAAGGCTACCACATAAACAACTGCAAAAAACAAAATCGGGTGCAAAGAACCCATTGGGGTAAAGGTCTTGGTTTTCATAGATACCAGGTTTATAATTAACAAATAGGTTATTGGTGGTTTCCAATTACCACAAAGTGGTATTGAAGAATTAAAAATAATACCTATACTTGTTCTATGCAAGAGCACAAGTACTCAATTAAACAATGGGCAAAAGACGATAGACCAAGGGAAAAACTACTTATTAATGGTGCAAAAAATCTTAGCAATTCTGAATTACTTGCTATTCTAATTCACAATGGCAGTAAAGAAAAAACCGCTGTTGATCTTGCAAAAGATATTCTGAAACTTGGAAAAGATAATTTAAATGAGTTAGGTAAATTATCATTAGCTGACTTAATGAAAATCAAAGGTATTGGTGAAGCGAAGGCCATAACCATTGCTGCTGCATTAGAGCTTGGGAGGAGAAGACAAGTGGCAGCACCATTGCTAAAAACAATTGCCACAAGCAGCAATGACATTGCAGATTATTTAAAAGCGAAGTTGAAGGATTATCGACATGAAGTATTTGCTGTATTATTTTTAAACAGGGCAAACAAGATCAATCATTTTGAAATTATAAGTGAAGGTGGCATAACCGGTACTGTTGCTGACCCCAGGGTGATCTTAAGAAAGGCCCTTGAACAGGATGCAGTAAATATTATTTTGTGTCATAACCATCCTTCTGGCAACCTTAAACCCAGCAGAGCGGATGAACAACTTACTACAAAAATAAAAGAAGCCGCTAGGCTTCTAGATATTACTGTATTAGACCATGTAATTGTAAGTGAAGATGGTCATTATAGTTTTGCAGATGAAGGACTACTATGATCCTTTATCATAAATAAATCTAATTAAGCTTCCGCTGTAGGACCACCAAAATTAAACGGCATCTGAACTTCTTCCAGATCTTTGATCGGACCGTTAATTGATTCGTATTTCTGAATGTTCTCTGCCATCGCTTTCATAAATCGCTTGGCATGCTGTGGTGTAAAAATAATTCTTGATTTAACCTTACTCTTTGGTGTGCCCGGCATTACATTTACAAAATCGATTACAAATTCAGCATGTGAATGAGTGATGATAGCCAGGTTGGCATACGATCCTTCCGCTACTTCTTCTGAAATCTCTATGTTAAGTTGATTGGGTACATTCTGTTGATCATTCATATCTTATTCTTTATTTAATTATTCAGGTAAATAAACGCTTTTATTAATGCCTCATCATGATTTTTGGTAAAATCATTATAATTAAAAACAGGTGAAATATCTTTTATTTTTTTAAACTCTTTTATAATGCTGCTTGCATTTGTTTTCAGTTTATTTAATCCTGCTTTCTGGTCAGTTGAATAAAAATAATCATAAGTAAGATCAAATTGCCGTAGTTCTGATTGAATGTAATTCGTAGATACATACCCCAGTTCAGATTTATATCGCTTGTATATGCTATACTTTTCACCTTTATACATTTCCAGGTAATACTCATTTTCACTACTACCCAGGTGTGATCCATAAATAAATTTTAGCGGATTAGAAAAACCTTTGGAGACATCTGAATGAATAATAAATGAATCAACACTGCTTGGTTCTTTTATCAATGGCTTATCTGGATTTGATGTAGAATAAAACTCGACTTCCTGGCTATATGTGTTAAAACTAAGATAGATATTATATGCTTTTGCCTCGGGTGAAAACAAGTCACCCTTATTCTTTTCACCATATAGATATGAAGTACCCTGCACCTTAAAAGTTCCTATTAGCTTATAGGTTCCTTCATCTGTTTTGTTTTTAAGCAGTTGACTATAATTTAGTGCATTATCCATATAACCGGATTGAGTGTATCCCGTCTGAACAAATAAAACAGCTATCAATACTATAAAAATGTGCTTATTAAATGTTTTCATGTTGTAGCTTTTTTAAGATATAAGGTTTAGACGGATAAAAATACTAAAAGTTGCTATTTGAAATTTATAAAATAAAAAAGGAGGAATCAGCTGACTCCTCCTTTAAAACAAAATTCAGAAATATATTATCTTGGTCCGGTACGAATCAAAGTATCTAACCATAATCTTGCAGCAGATCCGTTTCCACCGAACGTACCACCAGCTCCAAGGTTATAACCCCAGCAAGCATACATAGTTTTAGTTGATGGATCCCAACGTGAGTCATATCCGGCATTGTTAAAACCAAGTCCCATGTCATAAAATGTAGTTGCACCTGCAGCTACGTTTTGAACAGTTACTTTATTAGTAACCTGATTAACAGTAAAGTTTGGCTCCTGAGAACCAAATGCATTTAAACCTCCACCATAGATCATTAGACTATAATACCCACCGAAAAGTGGTACATACATCTTAACAGAATTAGGTCCTGAAGTATGCATTTGAACTGTTCCAGTAAAATTAGCAGGGGGGTTAGCGCCAACCGGATGGTGGAACATACCATTTAAAGTATATGTACCATCATATTGATTCTTTACACCAAAAATGATGAATAAATTCTTCATATTTCCTGCAATATTGTAGCCACCATCAACGGCACTTATAGTTAATCCAACAGCATATTGCTTATTAGGATCAAGTGTTGTTGTATTGGATACAGTAATCGGCGCATCATTAAAACGGGAACCGGCTGGAACTACCAAAGTAGCTGGTACAGTATATAATGCAGTTGGCAATGCTAAAATAGCAGTACCATTTGCTGAATTATAAGCAGCAAGCATCGTAGTGGTATTATTTGTCAATGTAACATTTACATCATTACTTGGCACAACACCTGTAAGCATGTTTACATTGGTAAGACCATTGACTACCTGAGGTGTACTTTTTACATCAAGACCATAATCGTTCTTTGCATTTGCACCAAATGAGAAACCTACACCCGGAGCCTGAGTATCCGGATCATTGATCCCATACTCATAATTGTCAAAGCCCTTATCTTTTAAACAGCTGGTGAATGTAAAGGACACCGCAGCTATTAAAAGGGAGCTAAAAATTATTCTTTTCATATTTCTGATTTTATTGTTTTTAATTTATTAATTCAAATCCCAGAAAATCTTAGTATACCTGTCTACAGTACCTTCTGCAGCCACATTCGCAGGATTATAGTTATACTCTGTTTGAGGGTATAAATATCTTACCGGAATCTTTGTAGAAGTATTCTGTGGTGAAACAGATATCTTAGGACCCGCCTGATAACCAGCACCTTGACCATAAACAAAATGATCATTTGAAGCACCAGCAATAGAAGCAACTTCAGTATAAGGAACTCTTCTATAGTCAGTCCAAACCTCTAAAGAATTTGTTGCATTTAATGCAAAGTATTTTTGTGAAAGTATAGTAAATAAACCACCTGGAGGTAACCCTGCTGTAAGAGCTGGAGCATTATAATCTACATCAGCAAATCCAGCATTCCAAGACAAATATCCGGCAAGAGCCGTAGATGGACTACTTAAACCAAGATATCTGAAACTTTCAACCATTCCTGATTCTGTTAAAGATTTTGCCGATGCACCGCTTGTGATCCATCCTCTATACCTGGCTTCTGCCTGTAGTAAGAAACTTTCAGCAGCAGTCATAATGTTTTGAGAAGAATCATAACGCTTACCAACACCAGGGCCAATACCTGCTAATACAGGAGACGCATTAGCATTTACCGGAGGTAATCCATAAGCAACACCAACATATCCTCCGGTTCCGGCAGTATATAACCTGGAACCGCCGCCTGGAGCACCTGGAACTACTCTTGGGTCTGCATCTAACTTATAATACTCAATAGCATACTCATTCGCTCTGTTATAAACATTGTTAGCTGTTTGTGAACCAGCGACGTTAGATATGAATGAAGTATAAAATGGATTGGGCTTATCTGATGCATAACCTGGCTGAACCATTACATCTTCACCAGCACCTAAAAAGCCACTTCCTTCAGCATTAATTATTGCCATTTCTGCAGTTTTATTAATAGCAGAAACCGCATAACAATGCACTAACCATCTCAACTTAAGTGTATTGGCAAAACGTACCCATTTTGTTTTATTACCCTTGAAGATGATATCATTGGTTGCAATATCCTTATTTGCAGAACTTGAAGCATCAGTTGTTTTTATTAAATTAATGGCTGTATCGACCTGACGGAAAAGGTCTTTGTAAATATCAATACCCTTATCATACGAAGGTGTTGGATTCCCCCCACCTTTTAATGCCTGAGTATAAGGAACGTTGCCATAAACATCCACTAATATCTGAAAATTATGAGCTTTCATTATCCGTGCTATACCTTCATAAAATCCGGCATTTGCACCTGCGGCTTTGGATTGAACAATTGAATAGTCATAGTTATTATCATAACATGAGTTCCATATACCATTTCCAAAACCAGTTGTGATCTCATAAGTTTCCTCAATTACGTTAGGTGCATACGTACCAGATCTGGCCCAATAGCCCATCCAACGCTGAGTAACTGCCCACTGTGTTGCAATAATTACACCAGAAGAATGTAGTGCAGCGGGAAGTACTACATTATAAGCAACGGTACTATCTGTAACGCTGTTTATATTCTGATTAATATTAAACTGACTTTTTCTACAGCCGGTTACCACTGCAATCATCAGGATCGCAAGCGTTAGGCTATATATTATATTTTTTAGTTTCATATCTAAATTGATTTATCAGGTTTATAACGATATGTTTAAGCTTGCACCAAAGATTCTTGTAGGTGGTGTATTATCCAAACCACTCACACCTTGTGCATTACCAAGCGTATTTGAAAATTCAGGATCAGTCCACTCATTTGTACTTGGTAAGAACATAAACAAGTTTCTTGCACTCAAAGTAATATTTGCCCCTTTAATAGAATTTTTAGCAAATCCTAATATTTTGGTTGGAATATTATAGCTTAAACTTACTTCTCTGATCTTCCAGAAATCACCACTTACAATGTAATTGGAATTTGCAGAAGTATTAACTGCCTGAGACCAGAAGTTGTAACCACCACTGATCATATAAATATTAGTATTATCTACATATTTAGTTCCATCAAAATAAGATGAATTAGGGAAGACAAATGGCTGACGTCCGTTTTGTGCACTTCTCTTAGAACTACCAGCAAAATCTAACCCGGTTCCAATTCCACCAGTATAGATCTGAGCACCTCCACGATAATCAGCAACAGCACTAAAGGAAAGATCTTTCCAGTTTACGTTAAGACTTAAACCCAAAAGATGGTGAGGAGCTGTTTCTCCAAATGGCTTGATCGTAGGATCAACCGTTGGTAAACCAGTTTGTGCATTTACAATTACACGACCCTGATCATCTCTTAAATAATCTGTTAACTGGAACGTATAGGCAGGCTTACCAACTATTACATAGTTACCATTACCAATACCTAACTGATCAACACCTTCTATGATCTTTGTTACTTCATTGTACTGATAAGTGTAGTTACCTTTTAAATCGATCGTTACATCTTTGATCTTAACAAGCGGAGTTAATTTTAAATCAAACTCATATCCTTTGTTTCTGAATGCAGCAGCATTTAACAGGGCACTCGTATAACCAGTTGCACCGGAGTACTGTACCTGTACGATCTGGTCAGTGTTATCCTGTACATAATATGTACCTTCTATTGTAATTCTGTTTCTGAAGAAACTTGCTTCAAAACCTAATTCATTATTCTTTACAAACTCAGGTGTATACTTTGTTAAACGTAAAACGTTTGAAGAAGTGTATCCAACCAAGGATCCATAAGGGAAACCACCACCAAGACCATATGTATTTTCAAGAGCCTGTGTTCCAAGGTTCACATTACCAGTCTTGGATTTTGCTCCACGTAACTTCAGGTATGAAAGCACTTTACTATTTTTAAGTGCAGGGATTGCTTCACTCAACAAAATTGAAAGACTTGATCCCGGATAGAAAAAGTTAACAGCTTTGAAATCATAGTCATAATAATAAGCAAGACGGCTATTGATGTCATAACTACCGGTAACTTCAAAAAATGCCCAGTTATTATAACCGATAGATAACTTACCGAAGAAACGCTGTAACCTGGATTTGAAAGTACCTTCAGAAGCTCCAGGCTCACCTTTTCTACCAATAATATTAAATAAAGTAGGGAAAGCAAGGTTGTCACTTGAAACACCAATATTCTTAGAATTATCTTCACGGAAAGACTGACCTATAAGTGCGTCAAAACTAAAATTACCGGCTTTCTTACGAGCTGTTGCAAAAAACTCTGAGTTGATTCTGCTTGAAGTTGAAATACCATCAATAACCTGAGATGGATAAGAGCCAGACTGCGCAGATGCTTTTCCGCTTGCAATTGCTTCAGGTAAATAAGTATAAGCTTCCGCTCTTGACTTTGAGCTACCGTTTGTGATTGTAGCACCTAAACGATAAGTAAGATTAAGCCAGTTTGTTACTTTGAAATCCAACTGGAAATTTCCTAAGATATCTTCAGATCTACCAACTGACCTGAAATTATCGATCATGAAATATGGATTAAAATAATAGTCATTAAAATAACCTGTTGGGCTTGCCCAATAATCATTTCTCCAATCCTTAAACCTTGTGATAGGAATTTGGTTAGGAGTATTGATCAGATTCCAATAAACAGTGTAGTCACGACCGTTACCGAAGCTTGAACCAGCTGTAACGTCATAATTTCCTTTTGTATAGTTTACAGTATAAGAAGCCTTTAAACGATTATACTCTTTTTGACCAGTCATACGAACTGAAACCCTTCTATTTACATCTTTGGGCATAATACCTTGAATCAATACATTCTGTACGCTCAGGTAAAAATCTCCTGTAGCTATTGAAAGGTCAGTTTGATTGGTAAGACCAGTATTCCAGAAATTAGTTTTTTCTTTCGGCAATCCTCTGTATTCTGTTTGATATACACTACCATCATATACATTCGGACGACCTATTGGACGTAAAGAACCATCAAATGCATCACCATACTGCTGGTTCTCAATCGGATCATAAACACCATAACCAAATTGGTCGATAGAAGATCCAGAACCATATTCATATTGTAATTCAGGCATATAAGAAACTCTTTCTACCTGAACAGTATGACCAACATTTACCTGAGGTCTTGTCTTGCTACCTTTTTTTGTAGTTACAACTAAGGCACCATTCGCACCATCCGGTCCGTAAATAGCAGTTGCAGATGCAGACTTTAAGATTGTAACGTCAGTTATGTCGTTTGGATTCAATGAACTTAAATATCCTAGAGAAATAGGCACACCATCCAAGATCAACATTGGCTGGTTGTTACCCGTTAATGAACGAATACCACGAAGTGTGATCCTGGTATCGCCAAAAACTCCGTTATTTACTGTTTGTACATTAAGACCTGAAACTTTACCAGTAAGACCATTCTGTAGATTTACAGCTTTAGCCTGTGTAAGTTCAGAAGCTTTAACCTTAGAAATAGCATATCCTAATTCTTTCGGCTGACGAGTCTGACCCAAAGCTGTTACAACAACTTCGGTACCAGCAGTAACAACTCTAGTAACAACTATTGAAATTGTACTACCGGATCCAACAGTTGATTCTGTAGGATCTATTCCAGCACCAGAAACTATAAGTACGTCTCCGGTTTTTGCCTGGATACGGAACTGGCCTGTATTATCGGCAGCTACACCCGTACGGGTTCCTTTAATTCTTACTGAGGCGCCTGGAACAGCGTCGCCTTTTTCATCGGTCACAGTACCGGTAATCGTCCGGTTCTGAGCAAATGCAAATGCCGTTACGAGCATAAACATTGTAAACAGTGATGCGATTTTTCTCATGTTAACGTTAATTTTTAATTTAGAAATCATTGATTATCAGAGTTATTTGTCATTATTCAAGGGAAAGGGTCGGTAATAAAGACACAAACACGTCTGAAAATGCTGCCGCAATATAATTTTTTTTTTAACAAATAGTTAAATTATGTGAAAAAAGTGGTGAAAATCAAGACTTTCCAATAATCCATCGGATCTGAAATTTAACTTCTGTTCGCTTATTTCCGGGTATTTCATCTAACCCAGAGCCAACTGTAAGTCTCTCATTATAAATGGTTTGAGCTAATCTGGCCCAGATCGAAACCTTTTTACCAAGATCATAATTTAAGTTAAAATAATAGCGAAAACCTTTATCATAAAAAGCAGGAATGGAATAACTGTACAATATATCGTTTTCATATGCATAGATCCTTGAATTATAATCATCTGTCTCAAAATATTGCAATCGTAAGACCGCAGAAAAAGGTTTGAGTAATGGCTTATAGGCAACATCAAAAAAAGTCAAAAATCCATTTGCTTTATTCACTCCATTATTATCAAACCACAAAACTTCAATTCTGTTTCTTAGACTTAAAGCCGGATTTAGTTTGTAACTGATCTGAGTTCTCCAGTTTTGCTTTGGTAAGTTGACCAGGTAATTGGTAGCAGTTACATTATCAGACTGATTGGACTGCTTTGTTTCAGTTTTGAAACGGGTATATAATTCTACTTGCCGGTTGGGAGTGTATGTTAATTGCACCAAAAAGTCTTTTCCATAACTCGGCGCATCAACCAGGTATTTCAACCAGGGGAATTTATAAAAATCTGCATAAGCATCAATTCTCCATCCTATAACCGGTCGTATACTTACACCAGCGTATAAACCAGTTTCATTAGTAGGATAAGTGTTTTCTGTAAATGCATTTCCATTTACAGCCTGGTATCCTTTATTTATTATTCGTTGAACCAATGAGAGGTCGACTCTCGGATCCACACTGACCAAAAGCCCATTAATAAATGCTTTATTGTTTTTTTTATCGGAAGCAGCTTCACCAAACAGATGTATATTTTTATAGGTATAGCTATAATCAATACTTACGTTAAACCAGTTTTTTCCACTTATTGCATACAAGTTATAAGGTTCATCCCTTTTTTGCACAGGCAGTGAGAAGTCATAAAACACTGCATTAGCCCCTATATGCCATTTGTTATTTCTTAAAATAATATTTCCTCCGAAGGAAGTCTGTCTTAAATTATTTTTATCCGTTTGTTCATTAATAGTTCGGTTATAGCCTGATGTTAAAAAGGAGGAAATATAATCTTCATTATTTACTGTATCAGCCACAAAGTTGGCACTCAGCTTTCTTACTGATGCAAACATAGTTGACTCTAATTTTCCCTTTCTGATAGTAATTCCGGCACCTCTGTTAAAATAAAATTCTCCTGCTGAACTGTAAGGTCTCAATGCAGCCGATTGCCGCTTTACTCCCATTACATCTACACTTTTTTTAAAAGCAAGGCCTTGCCACTGTGTTAAACCCTGACCGAGATTTACACTGAAATCTCCCAATGCAAGTGCCTGAATTATGCCGATCTTTCTGGCAAACAAATGAAAAGAATAAAAATCGAAGCCTCTGTTTTGTGCGCCTTTTAGAAACTGTTCCCCTGCATCTTTATCTCCAACCAAACCAAACTGTAGTAAATTCTTATAAGTATAACGATAACGGAAAAATACCCGTTGAGGGCTGCCTAGATATTTTGTTCCGGTTGTTGACTTGTCAAACCCTTTAGACTTTTCCAATACCTGAATTACCCGAAGCAATAAACTATGCTCACCATTTTTAAAACGTAAGCTTGCCTCATCTTTAATAGAAACTGTTGTTTGGTTGGTGATAAAAGGTAAAAGCTTTTTAATAGTATTAATATCCCAGGATGGTACCGCTTGTAATTCATAAATGTCAATGACCTTCCCAAACAGATTACGATAAACAATAAAATTTACGATCTGCAGATCCGTAAGGATTCTTAACGGTTTAAAATCGTCAGCATCTGCAGTATTGATATTTAGAGGGTTTCTTCTATAGAATTCCAGTACCTGTAAATAGGTGTCATCTTCAGTCTCCGTTTCATTGGCATCGGTCAGATTTTCCAATTGTTGTTCAACAGTTAGAGGTATTTCCTGGTTGAATGCAATGTGAGAATAAATAAGACAAATAAATATTACAATACTTTTTTTCAATTCTTATCAGCATTAAAATTGAATAAGATCAATAGTCCGGGAGTTACCCCTAATTGATTATGATAGCTCGATGTAACATCAATTCTGAATGACTTTATAGTTAATCCCAAACCCATCCAAAATGAAGAAGTAGCAGATGAAACACCACCCCGGACCAACAATTGAGAAATCAGTTTATATTGAATTCCTGCAGTAATATTTATGGGTTGATCTTCCTCTTTTTCGATCTCACAACTGATAAAAAATTTCTGAGAAGCATCATACCCCACACCAACACTATAAACAGATGATAATTTTTCCTGCTGTTCCTTTCCAAATTTTCCACCAACCGGATTATTGACATGTATACCTGCATGTAACTTTTCAGAAACATGCAACACTGTACCCACTTCAAAACTTATTGCTGATTCATTTCCATATGTAGGTATATTGACCCCATTATAGTTGAACTGAAGCCCCACATCAATTTTATCACCCAACTTTCTTGCATATGCCAGCCCAAGCTGTGTTTCATTATAATCAGTAAAACCTGAATAACTGGTTTTCAATCCAAAATTTCCACTTTTAGTTTTTATACCAACCACGGCAGAATAGTTATTCAATTCACTTAGTAAAAACCGTCTTTCTCCAAAAACACCGGCAGCACTTTTATCTAATTGTGCCAATGATGCCTGGTTAGTTGTAAATGAAAAAACGTCGATATGGTTCAAACTGTAAGCCCCCAACCCAAGATAGGGTGCAGCAAGCGGCCGCCTGAGAGTTTGCGCAAATAAAGCTTGTGAATTAAAAATAAATAGCAGCGAAAGGAGTAAAAAAGTTCTTTTCAAAAAAATATTTTGAGAAAGTTACATTGTAAGTATTATCTAACAAAATAAAGATTGCCAATAACACTATTTTTGCGCCATGAATTTATTAGATGGAAAGATAGCCGCCCAGGCAATTAAGCATGAATTAAAAATAGAAGTTGCCCAATTATCAACGGAAGGAAAAAAAATCCCTCATCTTGTTGCAATACTAGTTGGTAATGATGGTGCCAGTGAAACATATGTTGCAGCGAAAGTAAAAGCCTGTGAAGAGGTCGGCTTTAAATCAACACTTATACGTTTCAATGAACAAGAGGGTGAATTTCATTTGCTCAATAAAATTCAAGAATTGAATAATGATCCTGATGTGGATGGAATTTTGGTACAACTTCCCTTACCCAAACAAATATCTGATGAACAGGTAATTAATGCCATTGATCCTGATAAAGATGTGGATGGTTTTCATCCCATTAGTATAGGCCGGATGGTTCAGGGGCTTCCGACATTTGTTTCTGCAACCCCCTATGGCATCATGCTGTTACTTAAACATTATAATATTGAAACTAAAGGTAAACATGCAGTTGTAGTAGGAAGAAGTAATATAGTCGGAAGGCCCATGAGTATATTGTTGAGTAATAATACAGATCCCGGAAATTGTACAGTAACTGTATGTCATTCTAAAACTAAAAATATCAAAGAGCTTTGTTTACAAGCTGATATTATTGTAGCTGCGATTGGAAAATCCGAATTTATTACAGCCGATATGGTAAAAGAAGGTGCAATAGTTATTGATGTAGGTATTACTAGAGTACCCGACTCAACAAAGAAAAATGGTTTTAAATTAAAAGGTGATGTTGCTTTTGAAACAGTAGCTCCAAAATGCTCCTGGATAACTCCGGTTCCCGGTGGTGTTGGACCAATGACAATTGCTGCACTGATGATGAATACTTTCCATTCCTGCATGCAGAAGAATTAATACAATAATGATTACTAAGAACACAATAGCTGTTTCACTTCCGGTAATGGAACATTTTTATACCATACAGGGAGAAGGTTTCCACCAAGGGAAAGCTGCTTATTTTATTCGCCTTGGTGGTTGTGATGTAGGTTGCGTATGGTGTGATGTAAAAGAAAGCTGGGATGCAGACAAACATCCCAAAATTAAAATTGATGATATTGTAAATACTGTATTAGAAACACCTGCAGATATGGTTGTTATTACAGGTGGTGAACCTTTGATGCATAATCTGGATACACTCACATTAGCAATTCAATCTTCAGGATTAAAGACAAATATTGAAACTTCCGGGGCACATCCTTTAAGTGGCAGTTGGGATTGGATCTGTTTATCTCCAAAAAAATTCAAAGCTCCGTT
>JAHEMN010000242.1 GCA_024643645.1 Chitinophagaceae bacterium
GTATCTACCCGGTAGAATTCATACCCTTTTAACAACGCATAAAAATCTTTCAGAAAAACCCGTGACACTACATTCATTTCATTGAATTCAAATTGTATCATAGTTATTTTTCTTTCATCGATCAATTGCTTTGCCCCTTTCAATACTTCAAGCTCAAACCCCTCGGTATCTATTTTTAAAAAATCTATTTTTTCAATCCCCTGTTCGTCACAATATTCTTTGATTGTACCTATTTGAATTATTTGTTCTACCAGCTTATCCGCTTTATGCAAACCATCCAATACATCCTTAAAAACAGAAGCATGTCCGGAATCCAGTTCACTCTCATAGGTATATATGGGCATCTCCGTTTTTTCGGATCCCATACCCAGGTTTACCCTGTTTATATTCTGGTATTGCTTTGTATTGGCAGTGAGCTTTTCAAAAGTGTATTTGCTGGGCTCAAATGAATAGATACGGGCTGCCGGATAAATTTTTGACAAGGCGGTGGAAAATTCACCAATATTGGCGCCTACATCAAAAAATACAGGCGCTGCACCTGCCTGTAACTTTGCCGGCAGAATTTTCTCCAGCACATATTGCTCACCGGAAATTTCAAAAGTCTGGTACTTTAATATGCCCATGGAATTATAGGTGAGAGTAAGCAGGTTTATATTCTTCGCTTTTGACAGCAAAACAATTAATCGCTCCGCCCAGGATTTTTTAATCATCCACGAAAACAAATGCTTAATTATCTTCTTCATGTATTGTCCAATTTGATCTGGTTAAAACTTTACAATGTGATGGCAGGCCGATGCTGCCGGTACCAAAATAATCGCCCCCGTCTATCGTTAGTTCACAGGCGTTTTCAAAAAAATCATACACTTCGCTTTCTCCATAGCCAAGGAATAGCATTACCTGGTAAGTACCCGATGTAAGAGATAAATCTTTTACAGTACAAGTAATTTTTCCGGAGCTTCCATTGATCTGAAAACTCTGATTGGTAAAATTTGATCGTACTAAAAATATCAACTGTCCTTTTTCATCCAATAATGCAATACTTCCTACAACATCTTTAAATGTTTTAGGGAATTCATTATTTTTTATATGTATTACAAAATGATAGGTTTCACCGGCATGTAATACGGGTACAGCTGTGCCTGTACTATCATTTATATAAAAATCAGTAATCCGTAACCTTCCATTTCCAGATCTGTCTTTTCTTTCTGCAAACTCAATCTGGTGTTCATGCTTATTAAAGTCTTTTGCATATCGGGCAATTCCTTCTTCCACATCCCCCATAAAACTAAACTGCCCATGTTTCAGATAAAGCGATTGATTACACAAATTGCGGATGGCAGCCATATTATGACTAACAAACAAAACAGTTCTTCCATCATTCACACTTACATCTTTCATCCTCCCAAGGCATTTTTTCTGAAATTCGGCATCACCAACGGCCAGCACTTCATCCACAATTAATATTTCTGGTTCCAGAAAAGCTGCAACGGCAAAGGCTAACCGCACATACATCCCACTACTGTATCTTTTTACAGGTGTGTCTATATATCGTTCTACCCCCGCAAAATCAACGATCTCATCAAACTTGCTTTTTATCTCTGCTTTAGTCATCCCCAGAATAGCACCATTCAGAAAAATATTTTCCCGGCCTGTTAATTCAGGATGAAAACCGGTACCTACTTCGAGTAAAGAAGCAATACGTCCTTTTACTTTTATTCTACCAGTAGAGGGAGTAGTAACTTTTGATAAAAGTTTTAATAAGGTACTTTTTCCGGCGCCATTACGGCCAATGATGCCCAACACTTCTCCCTGCTTTACTTCAAAATTGATATCCTTTAATGCCCATACCCAATCACTGGCACCTTTAGCTGTACGGTCATTTGCCTCTCCAATCTTGGCAAAGGGATCTTCTTTCCCTCTCACTCTGGCCCACCAGCGGTTCAAATCATGACTGATAGTACCGGTACCGATCTCCCCGAGTTTGTACAACTTTCCAACCTCTTCCACTTTTATAGCCGTATTACTCATTTAGCTGATTTATTTCAGTAGTAATTTGTATAATAAAAATTTCAGGCTTTGTTTGCCTGAATGAATTTTTGCTGATACACCATTTCAATGCCCTGGCGTAAATTAATTGTTGCCTGCCAACCCAATTTATTTAATTTGGTTACATCCATCCATTTCCTTGGGGTGCCATCTGGTTTAGTTGTATCAAAAATTATATTCCCGGCATACCCCGTAATCTCTTTTATTAACTCTGCCAGTTCTTTAATAGATATATCTTTCCCCACACCGATATTGACCAGCCCCTGCTCATCAAATTCCTGCATTAAAAATATACAGGCTGCAGCCATATCATCTGCATGTAAAAATTCACGGCGGGGTGTACCTGTTCCCCATACGGTTACTTCTTTTTCATTTTTTTCTTTTGCTTCATGAAACTTTCGAAGCAATGCCGGTAACACATGTGAATTGGTCAAATCATAATTATCATTCAACCCATATAAATTAGTTGGCATTACCGAAATAAAATTACAGCCATATTGTGCCCGGTACGCATCGCATAACTTAATGCCCGCAATTTTAGC
>JAHEMN010000243.1 GCA_024643645.1 Chitinophagaceae bacterium
ATAAAACCAACAACGAAAGTTTTATTGATAAATCAACCGGATAACTATTATGATTTGCTTTCTATAAACATTTCTGATCAACAGGTTCAAGAAAAATCAGTACCTGACCTTGTTCATCTCTTTGTAAAAAGCAATAATGAATTTGAAGCAGCAATGAAAAAACTGAAATCAGTTATCAAAATGAATACATCAGTAACCATCTGGGTTTCCTGGTATAAGAAGAGTGCAAAAATTTCAACAGATGTAACTGAAGATGTAATTCGTAACTATGCTTTGCAAAATGATCTGGTAGATGTAAAGGTTTGTGCCGTTAGTGATATCTGGAGTGGGTTGAAATTAGTTGTGCCAGTGAAAAAACGATAATACATTTGCAGTTCACCAAATACAACAGTTAGTTGTGTTATGACCAACCCAAGAAATATATCCATACAAGACTTTACGTATTCACTTCCCGAAGAAAAAATCGCAAAGTACCCACTGGAAAAAAGAGACGATTCCAAATTGCTGGTGTATAATAATGGAGCAATATCAGAAGACATTTATAAGAACATCGCCAATCAACTTCCTGAAGACTCCTTGCTGCTTTTCAATAACACCAAAGTAGTAGAAGCAAGATTATTATTCCAAAAACCGACTGGTGGTGTTATAGAAATATTCTGCCTGGAACCTCACGAAAAGTATGCTGACATTACAACAGCCATGCTGCAAAAAGAAAGAGTATTGTGGCAATGCCTGGTTGGTGGTGCCTCCAAATGGAAAAGCGGACAGGTATTGGAAAAAAGAATTCAGCATGAAGGAATGGAGATCATACTGGCCGCCAGTTATATTGAAAAAAGAACCGGTTCATATATCATAGAATTATCATGGACACCATCATCTTTAAGCTTTGCAGAAGTATTACATTTTGCCGGAGCCATTCCACTACCACCTTATATTAAAAGAGAAGTTGAAGAAGCTGATTATGAAAGATACCAGACAGTGTATGCAGAGTATGATGGCTCTGTGGCAGCTCCAACTGCAGGATTGCATTTTACAGATTCTATTTTTGAACAACTCGAAAAGAAAAACATTCAGAAAGATTTTGTAACCCTTCATGTTGGTGCAGGCACTTTTAAACCAGTGAAGAGTGAAACTATGCAAGAGCATGAAATGCATGCAGAATGGATCGATGTTTCTAAAGAAACCATCCTAAATATTCTAAATAATATTGACAGCAATATTATTGCTGTTGGCACAACTTCGCTGAGAACGATTGAAAGTTTGTATTGGATGGGTGTGAAAAAGTCGGGAATCGGGAGTCAGGAGTCAGAGGCTGAAAGTTCAGCATTTCTTTCGCAGTGGGAAGCTTATGAATTATCAGCAAAAAATGTTTCTGTTAAGGATGCTTTAGAATCTTTACTTAACTGGATGACTGAAAATAAAATGGATCGCTTAGTTACCAAAACGCAAATTTTGATTGCGCCGGGCTATCATTTCAAAATAATAAAAGGTTTGGTTACCAATTTTCATCAACCTCAATCAACGCTTTTATTATTAGTAGCCGCACTTATCGGAAAAGACCTGACTACCGGAGAGGCAGGATGGAGGAAAATATATGATCATGCTTTACAAAATAATTTCCGTTTCCTAAGCTATGGAGATGGATGTTTGTTATGGGCAAAAGCTGATTAAGAACATTTTGATGGGTCTGGAATTTAAGCTTTCTTCAATGGCAGTTCGACTGTAAATATGCTGCCTTTACCTAATGTGCTTTCGGCTTTTATTTCCCCATGAAGAGCTTCTACCATTGTCTTTACATAACTTAATCCAAGTCCAAACCCCTTCACATTATGTACATTACCGGTATGAGCTCTGTAAAATCGTTCAAACACTCTTTTAACTGTATCTCTGGTCATTCCGATTCCATTATCCTCAATTTTTAGAGTGAAATTTTTCCCGTTTGAAATTGTAGAAACTTTTACAAGGGGTGGTATATTATCTTTTGCATATTTAACAGCATTATCCACCAGATTATTGATAAGATTCAATAAATGAATTTCATCTGCTTCGATGATATCATTCTTCGCATTCAACAACAATTCTACCTTTCCATTTTTATCTTCAAGCTGCAGGTTGAAATTATCTACTACATCATGTATTACTTCATGCACATGTACAGATTCAAGCGACAGGTCTACTTCCTGCCTTTCAAGTTGGGAGGCTTTTAATATTGTTTCCACCTGACGATTCATCCGTTGATTTTCTTCTTTGATAATACTGCTGAAATAACCCATTTTTTCCCGGTCATTAATCACTTTTTCATTCCGCATCGCATCTACTGCCAATGAAATAGTGGCAATTGGCGTTTTAAATTCATGCGTCATATTATTAATGAAATCATTTTTTATTTCACCTAATTTCTTCTGTCTAAGCAATGTCCGAACGGTCAGATAAAAGGCTGCTAATATGATAAGTGTAAAAAGAACAGAAGTTATTATTCTTCCCATCAAAGATTGTAATACAAAATTATTTTTTTTAGGGATCATTACAATTAAAACTTCATCTGGAGAGAGGTTTTCGCCGGCAGATCCACTCG
>JAHEMN010000019.1:0-4719 GCA_024643645.1 Chitinophagaceae bacterium
TTAACTGGCCTTTATTTTCATTACTTAGCTGAAGACCAATCTTTTCCAAAGTCTCCAACATATCAATATTGTTCTTATTGCTAAAGAAATGGTGTATACTACCTGCAACTTTTGGACCTATATCTTCAAGATTTTGCAATTCTTCCAGTGAAAATTTTTTAAGATCCAGAAGATGGTCTATTGCACGGGCCAGCGTTTTAGCTGTTGTTTCTCCAACAAAACGAATTCCTAACGCATACAATAAACGATGCAACGGCTGTTTTTTTGAATCAGCGATTGCTTTTTGAAGATTGTCAATTGATTTTTGACCAAAGCCTTCCATACCACTAATCCTATCAAAATCAAGGTTATAGATACCCGGTATATCACTAAGTAATCCAAGTTCAAAGAATTTGCGAACATTTGCTTCACCCAATCCACGAATGTCCATTGCATCTTTACTTACAAAATGAATGATCCGCTCTACAACCTGTGCCGGACACTCGATATTAATGCATCTCCATACGGCTTCGTCCTCCTCCTTAAATAATTTGCTGTGACAGACCGGACATGTTTTTGGGAAAAATATTTTCTTTTCTTTTCCAGTTCTAACATCTGTCAATGATTTAACTATTTGAGGGATTACATCACCGGCTCTCTCAATTAAAACTGCATCGCCAATGCGTAGATCCTTTTCCTTAATATATTCTTCATTATGAATTGAAATACTGCTAACCGTTACACCTCCCACAGGTACGGGTTCAAGTTTGGCTACCGGCGTTACAGCTCCGGTTCTTCCAACCTGAAAATCTACGTGTAATAATTTACTGGTAGCCTGTCTTGCTTTGAATTTATAGGCTATTGCCCAACGGGGGTGGTGAGATGTCATTCCCAGCTTGTCCTGTAATTCAAAACTGTTAACTTTTATAACCATTCCATCAATTTCATATGGAAGGCCATCTCTTTCTTCCTCAAAGTCACTGCAATATTGTATTACATCTTCAATTTTTTGAAAGATCTTTTTTTCTTTTTCAGGACTTCTAAACCCGAGATCCCATAAAAATTTTAAAGCATCAGAATGATTGGTAAGTTCTTTTGGAGTATTTGCTCCCTTAGCTAAAGAGTAATAACTGATATGATACACAAAGGCTTCCAGGTTTCTTTTTGCAACTTCTGAAGGATCCTTAATTCTTAATGAGCCAGCTGCAGAATTACGGGGGTTAGCAAATGGAGCTACCCCTTGCTCAATTAATTTTTCATTAAATGCAGAAAAGTTCTTTTTATTTATTAAAACCTCACCTCTTATTTCAATTTGTTCTATTCCATATTTTGAAAACTTTGCAGAAAGGGGTAATGAATGTATTTGTTTAATATTGGTCGTAACATCATCTCCTTCCTCACCATCACCTCGGGTAGCACCACGAACCAACAAATCATTTTCATATATAACAGAAATACTTCCCCCGTCAAATTTTGGTTCTACACAATATTCAATCGATGATAAGCCGGATAGTTCTTTGGCTTTTCTGTCAAAGTCTGTTAGGTCTTCACTATTATAAGAGTTGTCAAGCGACAGCATAGGTACTAAGTGCTTGGCTGAAGGAAAATCTTTGGTTAAACCTTTGGCTACCCGTTGTGTGGGTGAATCTGCTGTAATTAACTCAGGTTTTTCATCTTCTGCTTTTTCTAATAGTTTATATAGCTGGTCATATTCAAAATCAGCAATAAGCGGGTCGTTTAATATATAATACCTGTATTCATGAAAACGAAGAATTTCCCTTAGCTGTTCAATCTCTTTAACAGAATTTATCTTATGTATTTCTTTTTTAATGAACTGATTTGTAGCTTTTTGTAATTCCTGTGTTTTATCTTTTGAATACATAAAGTAGAAAGTTGGCTGGTAAAGTTAATGTCTACTATTAATAAGTTGGTCTTTGGTTAAGGCAGAAAATTTAATGTGTAATAAGTACATATTCATTATCTTTGAAAGGATATATAAATGGGCTACCCATTTTTTTCAAAACGATTTTGCTTTCTTTAAACCGATTGGCTTGCTATGAAATTAAAAATTCAATTTTTATTTGCTGCAATATTAATTTCCTTCATTGGACATACACAATTACTTTCCTGGACACCCGATTTTTCAAAGGATGGTGATAAT
This sequence comes from Chitinophagaceae bacterium, assembly GCA_024643645.1. Classification (GTDB taxonomy): domain Bacteria; phylum Bacteroidota; class Bacteroidia; order Chitinophagales; family Chitinophagaceae; genus JJ008. Next base: position 2,141 of record JAHEMN010000019.1, read on the forward strand.
ATTTCGATAACACTTGATGCAACAAAGGGTAATCAGGGGCTTAATAATTATTCTCCGGTGTCAGATGTTTATGTTCATACGGGAGTTATCACAAATCTTAGCACATCAACTTCTGATTGGCGTTATGTAAAGTTCAATCAAAACTTTAACCTGCCCAATGCTCAATTACAGGCTTCGTCTTTGGGAGGAAATAAATGGAAATTTGATATCACAAATATCAGGGCATATTATGGGGTACCTCCGGGAGAAACAATTTTAAAAATTTCAATCCTTTTCAGGAATGGTGCAGGAACAACTGTACATAGAAATGCTGATGGCAGTGATATGTATATTCCTGTTTATGATAATAACATAGCTACAAGGTTTACTATTCCTTTTTTCCAACCTACATTTATCAGAATTCCAGAACCAATTAGTAAACAGGTTGGAGATAATATTAATCTTACTGCAGTTTCTAATGGGGTAGCAGACAATATGAAACTGTACCTGAATGGAGCAGTAATTCAAGATCAGAATAATGTCAGCACCATCTCTGCAAATCCTGTTCTCAGTACAAATGGAAATCAGGTAATTGTAGCAGAAGCTACCAGAACAGGAACAACTAAAACCGATACATTACAGTTTTTTGTAACTGGGGGTACAACAGTGTTACCATTGCCAGCTGGTGTAAGGGATGGCATTAATTATGAAGCCGGAAATACATCAGTTGTACTTGTATTAAATGCACCTGGAAAAAACAGGGTAACGGTTATTGGAGATTTTCCTGGCAGTAATTGGGTAGAGCAGTCAGCTTACGCAATGAACAAAACCCCAGATGGCAATTATTGGTGGCTACGAATTTCAGGTTTAACAGCAGGTACAGAATACTCATTTCAATATTTAGTTGATGGGGTTTTAAAAGTTGGGGAGCCTTATGCTGAAAAAATTCTTGATCCGTTCAATGATAACTTAATTTCTACGGCTACCTATGCCGGTATAAAACCTTATCCAACAGGGTTAACAAATGGAAATGTAAGCATATTGCAAACAGGTGCTCCTAATTATAATTGGACAGTGAATAATTTTTCCAGGCCTGATAAAAGGAATCTTGTTATTTATGAAATGTTGGTAAGGGATTTCGTTGCAGCACATGATTGGAAAACGATCCGTGATACATTGAATTATTTAAAGCAGTTGGGTATAAACGCAATTCAACTTATGCCTGTCAGTGAGTTTGATGGTAATGAAAGCTGGGGCTACAATCCTGCTTATTTTTTAGCGCCTGATAAATATTATGGCCCGAAGAATAGTTTGAAGGAATTTATAGATTCTTGCCACAGAAGAGGTATTGCAGTTATTATGGATATCGCATTAAATCATACTACTGGTGCAAACCCTTTGGCTGCTTTATATTGGAATAGTTCTACAAATCAGCCAACTGCAAATAACCCATGGCTTAATCAATCAGCAACTCATCCCTTTAATGTTTTTAATGATTTTAACCATGAAAGTTTAAGAACCCGGTATTTTACCAGCAGGGTAGTGGAACATTGGCTACAGGAATATAAAGTAGATGGATTCCGATTTGACTTGTCAAAAGGTTTTACGCAGGTAAACTCTGGAAGCAATGTAAATCTTTGGAGCCAGTATGATGCAAGCCGTGTAGCAATATGGAAACGATATTATGATACATTACAACTAAAATCACCCGGTTCATATGCTATATTGGAGCATTTTGCTGATAATAGCGAAGAGATAGAGCTTTCCAATTATGGGATGTTACTTTGGGGTAACAATACTTCTCAATATCAGGAAGCCGCCATGGGCTATATTCCCAATTCTAATTTTGAAGGCAGCTTGTTTACTGTAAGAAACTGGAATAATCCACACCTTATTGGTTATATGGAAAGTCATGATGAAGAAAGATTGATGTATAAGAATATCCAGTTTGGCAACTCTTCTTCAAATTATAATACTAGAGATCTTATAACTGCATTAAAAAGGATTGAACTTACTTCTGCCTTCTTTTTTAATATGCCTGGTCCTAAAATGATCTGGCAGTTTGGTGAATTGGGTTATGATTATTCAATTAACCATTGTGTTAATGGTACAGTTAATAATAATTGCAGATTAGATAATAAACCAATTCGATGGGATTATAAGAATATAGAACAACGTAAAAGGCTTTATGATATTTACAGCGCTTTAAATAAACTTCGGTTTCATCCTTTGTATAAAAATAATTTTACTTCTAACAGAGTATCAAAAGATTTATCGGGTTCCTTTAAATGGATACAAACTACAACTGATACTTCTAATATTTGTGTGATAGGAAATTTTGATGTTGTAGCTAAAACAGGATCAGTTGTTTTTCAAAATACCGGAACATGGTATGATTATCTGAATGGGGGCACTATTACTGCAACTGGTGGAGCTCAAAGTTTTACTTTGCAACCCGGAGAGTATAAGGTATATGTAAATAGAAATGTAGTAAATGTAGTAGGCCCGGGTACAGTAATTGATCCATCATCTGGTTCATTGAAAGCTACTGTTTATCCTAATCCTATAGTATCGACTTCAATATTGGAAATAGATTTACC
>JAHEMN010000019.1:4819-36548 GCA_024643645.1 Chitinophagaceae bacterium
GGCCGTGTTATAACAATCGCATATTATTCACTCATTGATATTAAGAATCATAAACTTCAGCTAGATAATAATGAACTCAATTGGCATTCCGTAAATGATATAGATAAACTTGCATTTGATCATAAGCTTATTCTGGATACTTGTTTGAACAGACTTAAAGAGCAAGTTATGGAACACCCTATTGTATTTAATTTATTACCCAATAAATTTTCATTGAGAGAGCTACAGGAACTATATCAGGCAATTCTGGGAATTGAACTGGACAGGAGAAATTTCAGAAAAAAAATTGCCCTGAAGTATTGGCTAGAAGATATCAATGAAATGGAAAATAATGTTGCTCATAGACCGGGGAAGTTGTACAGGTTGAAACCGGAATTTCAAAAGAAATAATATCCTTATTTATAGTTAGATAGCTGTATTTGTGCCCGTCGAATAAGCTTTAAGCGTTGTAAAAAAAATCTTTAATATTTTGTTTTACCTATACTGTTGACTATAAATGGTTTGCTTAAACATTTTTTTGAAAAACGCATTTTTTATTTGAAAATTCACAATAAAAGCAAAAAAAAATTTGGTAGAAGTTAAATTTGTATTAACATTGTGTATCAGATACACATTCTAATTTGTAACTGATACTAGTAGAATTGATTTTTGATTGCTTAAATTTTAATGATTGCTTATGTCCTCCAAAAAATTTATTAAAGCTATCAGCTTTATCGTAATGTTACTTGTTGCACAATTCACATTTGCACAAGAAAGAGTTATCACTGGTAAAATAACTGATGCAAAAGATGGCGCTGCGTTAAATGCCGTAAGTGTTGCTGTAAAAGGAAGTACAAAGGGTACACAAACAGATGCAAGTGGCAATTTCAGCATAACGGTTGAGAATAACGCCAAGTATCTGATTATTTCATCTGTTGGTTTTGCCAGCCAGGAAGTTTCAATTGAAGGAAAAACTTCTGTAAGTATTATTATGGTAAGTAGTAACACAGTTCTTAATGAAGTTGTTGTTACTGGTTATGGTACTGCCAGAAGAAAAGATCTTACAGGGTCTATTGTAACTGTAAGCTCAAAAGATTTCGTAAAAGGTCCTTTGACCTCACCAGAGCAATTGATCAATGGTAAAGTTGCGGGTGTGCAGATCACTGCTCCAAGTGGTGCACCCGGTGCCGGTGGTCGTATCAGGGTAAGAGGTACTTCTTCCCTTTCCGGTAGTAATGATCCTCTGATAATTGTAGATGGAGTTCCTTTGGATCAGCAAAGTGGAATTGCCGGATCAGCTAACCCTCTTGCATTAATTAATCCTAATGATATTGAAACATTCAATATCCTGAAAGATGCATCAGCTACTGCAATTTATGGTAGCCGTGCTACCAACGGAGTAATTATCATTACTACTAAAAAAGGTAAGTCGGGTGCATTGAAAATTAATTTCAGCACTTTAAATTCTTTGGGATTTGTTGGTGATAAAGTAGATGTTTTAACCGCTGATGAATTAAGAACTGTAGTAAATGGTAAAGGAAATTCAAATCAACAAGGATTATTAGGCAGTTCAAATACAAATTGGCAGGATCTTATTTATCAAACAGCATTTACAACGGACAATAATATTTCATTATCAGGTGGTATAAAAGGATTGCCTTATCGTTTATCACTAGGATACCTTAATCAGGATGGAATTTTAAAAACCGGAAACCTGGGTAGATTTTCTACTACTTTAAATCTTAATCCAAGGTTGTTAAATAATTCTTTGAAAGTCGATTTCAATTTTAAAGGTTCTTTTACAAACACTGATTTTGCAAATGAAGGTGCTATTGGTGGTGCTGCATTTTTTGACCCTACACAAATGGTAAACCGTTCTGATAATCGTTTTGGTGGTTATTGGGAGTGGTTAGCAAACAATAATCGGCCGGAAGGTTTGGCTCCTAAAAATCCACTTGGTTTATTATATCTGAGAGATGATCAGAGTAATGTTAACCGTTTTATCACTAATCTTCAGCTAGATTATACTTTACCTTTCTTAAAAGAATTAAAAGCTAATCTTAATGTAGGTTTAGATCATGCGAAAGGAGAGGGAACTGTTTATATACCCGATTCTGCTGCATCTAATTATATAAGGGGTGGTATTAATAATCAATATGATAATACCAAGAATAATAAGTTGTTTGAATTTTATCTTAATTATACTAAAGACCTGAAGTCAATCAACAGTCGTTTAGAAGTATTAGCAGGATATGGTTACCAGGATTTTAAAAGAGAAAGTACAAACTACCCGGATAACAGGGCAAACGGAACTGAATTTGCTCCTGCTGCACCATTTCCTTTTGAAACGCAGAATACATTAATGTCTTATTACGGAAGAGTTAATTTTTCATTCCAAAGCAAATATCTATTAACAGCAAGTTTCCGTCGTGATGGATCTTCCCGTTTCAGTAAAGAAAACCGTTGGGGTGGATTTCCTTCAGCTGCTTTTGCCTGGAACATTGCTGAAGAATCTTTCTTGAAAGGAAACAGAACATTATCTGCTTTAAAATTAAGGCTAGGATATGGTGAAACAGGACAACAGGAAATAGGTAACGATTATGCGTATATTCCTAATTATACATTAGGAACACAAACAGCACAATATCAGTTTGGAAATACATTCTACCAGGTTAACAGACCTGTTGGTTATGATGCGAATATCAAATGGGAGTCAACAGATACATGGAACGCTGCCCTGGATTTCGGTTTCATTGATAACCGCATTACGGGTAGTATAGATTTTTACTTAAAGAGGACTGAAGATCTTTTAAGTTTTATTGACGTTCCTGCAGGTACAAATTTCACGAACCGGATTTTCACTAATGTAGGAAGTATGGAAAATAAGGGTGTGGAATTCACTATCAATTCAACTATCATAAAGAAAACAAAGTTGAATTGGGACCTTGGTTTCAACTTAACATATAATAAAAATGAAGTAACAAAATTGACCAACGTTGATGATCCTAAATTTATAGGTGTTGCAGTTGGTGGTATTTCAGGAGGTGTAGGTAATACTATTCAGATACATTCAGTAGGATATCAACCATCATCATTCTTTGTTTTACAACAAGTATATGATGCAAATGATAAACCTGTTGAAGGTTTATATGTTGACAGAAATGGCGATGGTATCATTAATAATTTAGATTATTACCGATATAAGTCTGCTGAGCCATTAGTATTACTTGGTTTCACAACTTCTGTTGGCTATGATAAATGGAATTTCTCTACTGTTTTGCGTAGTAATATTGGAAACTACATGTATAACAATGTATACTCTGCAAATGGAACTTTCCAACCAAGCTCTGTGCCTTTCCTTGGAAATCTGCACAGAAATTATTTAGAAACAGGATTTAATAATAGTCAATACTTCTCTGATTATTATATAGATAATGCTTCCTTCCTTAGAATGGATAATTTTACTGTTTCTTATGATTTTGGAAGAGTTTTCAAAAACAAAGCGAACCTTAGGGCTACTGCAAATGTTCAGAATGTATTCGTTATTTCTAAATATCCGGGGCTAGATCCTGAAATTGCTGGTGGAATTGATAATAATTTATATCCACGTCCAAGAGTATTTTCATTAGGATTTAATCTGGATCTTTAAAACATACGTATTTATAAATAATAAAATGCTTGCATAATGAGAAATAATATTTTAAAACAAATTGGGATATTGTCGTTGATAGTTGTAATGCTTGCTTCCTGTACCAAAGATCTGGACAGGCAGCCTAAGTATGGTAATACAGCTGAAACGCTTTATAAAGATCTGCCAGGTTATAAGTCTGTATTAGCAAAAACCTATGCCGGTCTTACACTAACAGGTAATGCCGGACCTGACGGTCAGGGTGATGTTTCTGGTATTGATGAAGGATTTTCCAGCTACTTGCGTCAATATTGGTCCGCACAGGAGTTAACAACTGATGAAGCGGTTATTGGTTGGAATGATGCGACAATCAAAGATTTTCATAATCTGTCATGGAGTTCTGCAGATGTATTCATCCGTGCATTGTATAGCAGAATTTATTTTCAAATAACACTATGCAATGAATTTATTCGTGAAAGTGATCCGGGAAAAGTGAGTGGAAGAGGTTTGTCAGGTGCTGATGCAACAGAAATCGGATACATGAGAGCAGAGGTTCGTTTCTTAAGAGCTTTAAGCTATTACCATGCATTGGACCTTTTTGGAAATGTGCCTTTTGTAACAGAAGCGGATAATGTAGGAGCTTTTCTGCCTGCTCAGATCACAAGAACTAATTTGTTCAATTACATAGAAACAGAATTAAAGGCGATAGAAACTGAATTGAAAGATGCCAGATCAAATGAATATGGCCGTGCTGATAAAGCTGCTGCCTGGGCATTACTTTCAAGGTTGTATTTGAATGCCGAAGTTTATACAGGTACGTCGAGATATACTGATTGTATAACTTATTGTAATAAAATCACAGCTGTATCTGGATATTCATTGATCAATAATTATAAAAATCTTTTTCTTGCAGATAACAATGTGACTTCTGCAAGTGAGTTTATTTTCGCTGTTAATTTTGATGGAATTAAAGCAAGAACATGGGGCGGAACTACATTCTTGGTACATGCGCCATTAGGTGGATCTATTCAGGCATCAGATCATGGTATTGATTTTACCTGGGGTGGTATTCGTACAACAAAACAATTTGTAGCGAAGTTTGCAGGCCCTTCAGGAGATGCAAGAATGAATTTTTATACCAGCGGGCAGAATCTAGAAATCAATGATATTTCTAATTTCAATGATGGATATGCGATCATTAAATTCAGAAATAAAACCTCTACCGGAGCAAACGGTTCTAATCCAACATGGGTTGATACAGATTTTCCTTTCTTCAGATTAGCAGAAATTTATCTGAATTATGCTGAAGCAGTTTTAAGAGGGGGTTCAGGTGGAAGTTCTGCAACTGCTTTAACGTACATCAATAGCCTTCGTCAAAGAGCATATGGTAACACAAGTGGTAATATTTTATCTTCTCAGTTAACAGTTCCTTTTATTCTTGACGAAAGAGCAAAAGAATTGCATTGGGAGTGTGTTCGCCGTACTGATCTAATTCGTTATGGTCAATTTACAGAAGGCACTTATTTATGGGCATGGAAAGGTGGAGTACTAAACGGTCAGTCTGTAACTAATAATCGTAAGATATTTCCGATTCCATCTGCAGATCTGGTAGCAAATCCAAACCTGGTTCAAAATCCTGGTTATTAATATATTTTTAAACAGAACTAATTATTACTATAAAATATTTCATTATGAAAGCAACATTTAAAAATTCATTTTTGCTTTTCATTGGATCACTTCTTTTTCTTTCTTCTTGTAAAAAAGATGAGGTAAAAGCATTATTGAATCCAAGTGGAGGAATTACATTAACTGCAACACAAACCACTTTGGTTCTTGTACAGGCCAATGGAGCAAATACTGCAGTAAGTTTTGCCTGGGATAAAGCAAATTTTGGATTTGCTGCCGGTATAAATTATACTTTGCAGTTAGCTAAAGGAGGAACGAACTTTGCAACAGCAACTTCTACAAGTGTTAATATGGAAACGGCATTAGCATCAACATTTACTGTTAAGGATTTAAATGCAAAAATGCAGGATATTATACCTTATGGTTCTGCACAGCAGGTAGAGGCAAGAATAAAAGCAGATGTGGGGTCTAATGTTGACCCTATCTACTCCAATGTACTTACAATGACGATAACTTCATATCGTGATATTGTAAACTATGCTTTTCCGCAAGCTTTATGGATAGCAGGTAATTTTCAGGGCTGGTCGCCTTCTACTGCACCAAAGATCGTTGATAAATTTGCCAGCGGAACTACCGGTAGTGGATATGATGGCTATATAAATTTTACAAATGCTTCACCAGCATTTAAAATGGTAAAAGGGCCTGATTGGCCGTTTGGTGATTTTGGAACAGGTGCTACACCTGGAACACTAGGTAGCAATGGAGATTTAACACTTTCAAATGGCGCCGGTGTATATCGGTTAACCGCAAATACTGCTGCATTAACATGGTCTGCCACTAAAATAAATAGTTGGGGACTTACAGGTAGTTCTACACCACTAGGTTGGCCTTCGGGACCTGATGGCACACCTGGGCAAGATCATGATATGACTTTTAATGCAACCGATGGAACCTGGAGTGTAACTATGAATTTAACTGTGGGTGTTATTAAATTCAGAGCTAATGATGCCTGGAGCATAAATTTTGGTGATAACTCACCTGTTGATAATAAGCCTGATTATGGTGGAAGTGATATTCCAATTACAGTTGCTGGTAATTATACCGTAACGCTGGATATCGGAGTTGCTGGTAACTATGCATATTCAATTAGAAAAAATTAGTAGTGTATTTAATATTAAAAAGCGGTTGTTACTTTAAGTAACAGCCGCTTTTTTAATTCACAATTATAGTAATAGATAATCAGTGCAAATCAATTAAAACAAAAGCCGCCTCAATTAAGAAACGGCTTTTTGTGTGTTTGCCCTGACGTAAGAAATCGTTCTATAGCTTTATAAATATCGTACTGGCAAATTGGTGGGGCGATTGAACGGTAAATGTATATACCCCTGCTACCAGGTTACTTAAATCAAAAGTCCATGTATTAGCACCCAATACTGCATTTCTAATATAAGATCTTACAACTGTTCCTGTATTGTTAAGTATTTTAATAGTTACAGGTTCAGTTTGAGTTGAGTGAAAAACAGCAGTAACATTAGTTGCGACCGGATTGGGCGTTAAAACTATTGTTGGTTGATTATTTCCTGGTACTCTTATTGTTTTGCATATCCTTGTTTCACAACCTAATCTTGTTTTAATGTAAAGGCAAACTTCATAATTGCCTCCAACATTATAGGTATGTGTAACTTCTCTTCCTACAGCACTACTGCCATCACCAAAAGTCCATCTGTAACTGATCGCTTCATCATTTGGAGAATGGATACTAAATCCTTTGAAAGTAAATGTTCTTGGCCCGGCTAATGAATCGATCATATAACCTCCACAGGTGTTAGGCAAACTGCGAATTACAACTTCGATACAGTCATAAGCAACACATCCACCTTCAAAGAAGACTTTTACACAAGCCCTGTATACTCCGGGTCCCGGATATCTGTGACTGATAATAAAATTCGAAAGTGGTGTCGTATTAGCAGGATTGATCGTTATACAGGTATCTGTTCCATCACCGAAATTCCAGCATATTCTTTCTACTCTTTTTACAGGGTTTGAAGACGGAGATGCATAAAATCCTCTTACCAGGCCTGTAATAGATGTCGAAATTTCGAATAAATGAACACTACAGGTTTGTTGAACCGGAGGTATTGTAATTGCTCTGCATTTTGTTGCTTCACATCCGCCATAATAATTGATCTTTACACATACTTCGTATTGGCCGGGTTGGTTATAACGGTGTTGAACAATGTATGTTCCGGTATAGTTTTCAGGATAAGTTATACAGGTATCACTTCCATCACCAAATCTCCAACATACTCTGGCTGGTTTCCTGTTATTATTGTGCCATGGTAATGCCTTGAATCCTATTGATAAAGGTGTTGTTCCTGTTAATGATATCCTTTCAAAATCAGCCTTACAACTATCTGGTCTGCCAATTTGAATGGGCTTACAATTTGTCGCTTCACATCCGCCATAGTAAAAAATCTTTACACATACCTGGTAAACGCCGGGATGTTCATATCTATGACGGGCAATGTACAAGCCATCATAGTTTTCAGGATAATTAATACAAGTATCTCTGTTATCACCGAACGTCCAGCAGATCTTTGAAGGTTTGCGATTATTATTATGTTGTGGTAAAGCTTTAAAATAGCTTAACAAAGAATCATTTGCTGATGTTACCGGGAGTTTTTCAAAATCTGCATGACAAGTATCAGGTCTTCCGATTTGAATTGGTTTACATTTCGTAGCCTCACAACCTCCGGCATAAGTTATCCTTACGCAAACATTATAGTTCCCTGTATTTGAATAATGGTGGTTAACGGTATATAAACCAGTATAGGAATTAGTATAATTAATACAGGTATCCCTTCCATCTCCAAATTGCCAGCAGATCTTTGTTGGTTTATTATTTTGGCTATGCCATGGTAATGCTTTGAAAGTTGCATTTAAAGGACTAGCAATAGTTGAGACAGCAAGTCTTTCAAAATCTGCACGACAATTATCCGGATTAGCAACTATGATGGTTTTACAAAGTTGTGCCTGGCATCCACCATCATAAAGAATGTTTACACAGACATTATAAGTGCCTGGTTGACTATATAAATGGTAAGTACCATATGTGCCGCTATAATTAGCTGGATATTGAATGCAGGTGTCTGTACCATCACCAAAATTCCAACAGATCCTTACAGGTTTTTTATTTTGATTATGCCATGGCTGTGCTATAAAGTATCTTCCAAGAACATTTGGCGTTGCATTTGGGATTTCAAAATTTGCACTACAACTTGTTTGAATTAAAACTGTTTTGCAGATATGTGCAGATAGAACTGAATCATTCAGGTTCGATCCATATCGATAAATTTTCAGACAAACTTCATAAGAGCCGGCAATTTGATAGTGATGTTCAGTTCCCTGGAGCGGAGGGGTCCATTGACTGGTTCCATCACCAAAGCTCCAAAAAGCTTTTCTGGTTCCGGGTGCAGCACCAATAACAGAAGTATTTGTAAATACCACATTATTAGTTGTTGCATTTACTGAAAATGTAAAATTGGCTTGATCAGCCGTTTGAATTTGTGCGTTGACAGATGTACTGACCAGACTTATAAAAAGCCAGGTGAGTAAAGCGTAAAGCTTCCTCATAATGATTTTCTTTTTTGGTTAAAAAATTTTCTTTACGCTAGGGTTCGGGCACACAGTTATAGTTTCAGACCCGGTTTAATGTGCAGGGTTTAAATAAATATTAAAATTATTTACACTACGTATGTTTACGATATTTCCTTTTGATGATCAATGATGAACTGAATAAGTTCTTCAAGAGTGCTATCAATCAATAAAATAGCATCCGTTATATCATCACGGTTTACCTGGGCGGCAAAGGAGGGTGTCTTTAGTCTTTTTAATACACTTTTTACTTCCAGTCCTTCGTATCGTGTAGGTCGTATTAATGCTGCAGCATGAATGAATCCTGAAAGTTCATCAATGGCATAAATCATTTTATCCATTTTACTTACAGGGTCTATACCAAAGACTTTTGGACCATGTGAAGCAATACATCTTATAACATCCGGATCAATGTTTCTTTTCTCCAGCTCTTCGATTATTATTAAGCAATGTTGATCAGGAAATTTTTCCCAGTCTGCATCATGTAATAATCCGGCCAGTTCCCATTTCAAGGCAGTTTGTTCATCTGCACCTTCTTTTTCAATAGCCCAGGCTTTCATATTGGCAGCAACCTGTTTCATATGTAAGCGAAGCTTTTCATTCGGCACCCATTCATTTAATAAAGCATGAGCATCTTCAATGCTCATCAGGTTGCCGGCATTTTTCGGGTCGCCAAAAATTGTACGATTAAGAAGATGAGTAGACATGATTAATAGTTTGAATGATAAATATAAGAGTGATACAGTTAATTATATTCCGGTTTATTTAAAATGCTGCTTACAAAAGTTCAACATAAATTTGCATCAATTGTAAAATGGAAGCACAAATTTATAAAGGAAAGATATCGTACGTTAATTACGAAAAGCATTTTGCCACTATTGATTATTTGTATAACAATAAGCACAAGTCAGTTAATTGTAAAACAAATGCAGCAGAAAGTAGTAAGAAGCCACATCATTATCGCATAGGAGATGGAGTGAGTTTTCAATTAAAACTTTCTGACAGAGGGGATAAAATGACTGCATATAATGTTACTTACCTGCATAATGAGGCGATCTCTTTGCTAATTCAAAAAGCTGAAATCGAAAATAGATTTTCCGGATATTTGAAAAAAATAGATGACAACTATTTTGTAAAAGAATGGGATAGTTATATTTTATTTCCGCTGGTTTTATCTCCCTGGGAAATTCCACCTGCAGAAACAGCAGAAAATGAACCCATTAATTTTAGTTTGATAAACCTTGAAAAGCCAAATGCTATAAAGGCGGCACTTTTTTCACATTTCTATATTCCTGAATATAAAAAAGCGGAATTTTATTTTGAAAAGCAATTTGATGTTGAAGCGGAGGTTGCAAAAATTACACCCCATGCTGTTTATTTGAATTTGTTTGGAGATAAAATACAGACTAAACTAACAGTAACCCCAGAAGAAATGGAATCAATAAAAGAAGGAGATATCATAACTGTTTTGATCACCCACCTCACTTCTTCTAAGATCGTTGTAAAGAAAAGCTCCGTATAAAAACCGGAAACTATCATCAAGAGTAAATTTTTAGGAGTCTAAGCATTGCCTTTTCCAGGCTATTAATTTTTTGGGTCAAAAATATTATTGAAAATCAATATGTTACAAAGGTGCTATAGAAAAATAGCTATCTGAATATTAGGTTCGAATATTCCCCCCGCATACCTTTGCACTCCATTTTAAAAAACGACCTGCCGGGATAGCGGAGGTCACAAAAAAAAGAAAACAAAATGAGCAAATTACATTTCACAACTAAACATGCGAACGAGGCTACCGTACAACGTAATTGGTATGTTGTAGACGGTACTAATCAAACCGTAGGCCGTATGTGTGCTAAAATTGCTGCGATACTTCGTGGTAAGAACAAAGCATACTATACACCTCACGTTGACACTGGTGATTATATCATAGTGATCAACTGCGAAAAAATTGTATTAACCGGAAACAAACTTGACCAGAAGATTTATGACCACTTTACAGGTTATCCTGGAGGTCGTAAAGAAGAGGTAGCAAGAAACCTTATTAAGCGCAGACCAGAAGTGGTTATTGAAAGAGCAGTAAAAGGTATGTTACCTAAAAACCGTTTGGGCCGCAAGATGTACAAAAAGTTATTTGTATATGTTGGCGATAAACATCCGCATACTGCACAGTCACCAAAAGATTTAAAATTTTAAACCCCCATCCCCAAAAGGGGAGTAAAAAAATAATAAATGGAAAAACAATTAAATGGAATAGGTCGTCGTAAAGCTGCTGTTACCAGAGTGTTCGTCACAAAAGGATCAGGCAACATTACAATTAACGACAAAGACTATAAAACTTATTTCCCGTTGGTTTATTTACAGAACCAGGTGGAGCGTCCGCTTAAAACAGTAGATGTTGCTGATAAGTTTGATGTAAAGATCAATGCTACCGGCGGTGGAGTAAAAGGGCAAGCCGAAGCAGCTATGTTGGGTATCGCCAGGGTTTTACTGGAGATCAACCCTGAGTTTCGTCCTGCGTTAAAAGCAGCTGGTCTGTTGAAAAGAGATCCGAGATCTGTTGAACGTAAGAAATTCGGTCATAAGAAAGCTCGTCGTAGCTATCAGTTCTCTAAACGTTAATCGAAGCAAACAATTTTTAAAAACGATCATTTATATACAATGGAAAATAATACATCCTTACAACAGCAACTTCTTGAAGCAGGCGTACACTTTGGTCACCTGAAAAAGAAGTGGAATCCTAAGATGTTGCCTTACATCTTTGCTGAAAAGAAAGGTATTCATATCATCGACCTAAATAAAACAGTGGAGTGTCTTCAGGAAACTGCTGCTGCTTTAAAGCAAATTGCCCGTAGTGGAAAGAAGATCCTTTTTGTTGGTACAAAAAAGCAGGCGAAAGATATCGTAATGGAATCTGCTAAGAAAGTAAACATGCCTTTCGTAACGGAGCGTTGGTTAGGTGGTATGTTGACCAACTTCAACACTGTTCGTAAAAGTGTGAAAAAGATGCAGAGCATTGAAAAAATGTTAGGTGATGGTTCTTTTGACAGTGTAACTAAAAAAGAACGTTTAACATTAAGCCGTGACAGAGAGAAAATGGAAAAAGTATTAGGTGGTATCGCTCAGTTGGGCCGTGTACCTGCAGCTTTATTCATCATCGATATCGGTCATGAGCATATTGCATTGGCAGAAGCTAAGCGTTTGGGTGTTCAGACTTTTGGTGTTGTAGATACTAACTGTGATCCTAATAAAGTTGATTTCTCGATTCCTGCAAATGATGATGCTACCAAATCAATAGCTATAATAGTTAATTATATCACTGCTGCTATTGCTGAAGGACTTGCTGAAAGACAAGCTGCTAAAGATGATGATGTAGAAGAAGTAGGAGATGATGAAAAAGAAAAAAGAGCAGCAAGGCTTGAAGCAGAAGCACAAGCTGAAGGTGGCCGTAGTGGTGGCCGTACCCGTGGTGCAGGAGCTGGTGGCGGACAGAGACGTCGCACAACTGGTGGTCCTGGTGGAAGCAGAGGCCCGGGTGGTGGAAGGAGATAATATCCCCATACCCTAAAGAGGTTAGGAGGTATTTAAATTTTTTTTAATAATAAAGTATTGATGAAAGGAGAATATTTGATCTTCTGAACTCATACTTCAAAATTCTATATAATGAGTACAGCAACTATTAGTGCACAAGACATTAACAAATTACGTCAGGCTACCGGAGCCGGAATGATGGATTGCCGTAAAGCTTTGACTGAAACAAATGGTGATTTTGAAGCTGCTATCGACTGGTTACGTAAGCAAGGCCAGAAAGTAGCTGCTAAAAGAAGCGACCGTGAAGCAAAAGAAGGTGTGGTAATAGCACAAACAACAGCCGATAACAAAACAGGAATCGTTGTATGTGTAAGCTGCGAAACTGATTTCGTTTCTAAGAATGCTGATTTTGTTGCCTTTGGTCAGACTATTGCTGATGCAGCTATTGCCAACAATGTAAAAACATTGGAAGAATTAATGAATACCAAAGCTGGCGATACTACTGTTGCAGAATTAGTGAATGATAAATTAGCTACCATCGGAGAAAAGATCGGTGTTACTAAATTTGAAAGAATTGATGCTCCTTTTGTAGCATCATATATTCATGGTGCATACCGTATTGGTGTTTTGGTAGGAATGGATAAGGAAGCAGCTGATGCTGGTAAAGATGTTGCAATGCAAATCGCTGCTTTGAATCCTGTAGCTGTAGATGCAGCTTCTGTTTCTGCTGATGTAATTGCCCGTGAAAAAGATATCATTCTTGAATTGATGAAGCAGGATCCTAAAATGGCGGGTAAGCCTGAAGAAATGCTTGCTAAAATTGTAGAAGGTAAAATGGGTGCTTTCTTTAAAGAACAAACATTAACAGCTCAATCTTTTGTAAAAGATGGCAGCAAAACAGTTGCTGATTTTCTAAAAGAAAGTGGTGATGTGAAAGTGACTGAATTTAAGAGAGTGGCGTTAGGTTAATAACGTAGCTTATAAATGATAGTAAAGCGTTCAGTCAAAAGCTGGACGCTTTTTATATTTGAATAATAAATTATTATTATATGGATAATATAAAAGAATATTTTGAGGCCAATAAAAATCTCTGGAACCAGCGAACAGCTGTACATAAAAATTCGTCGTTTTATAATCTTGAAGGTTTTAAAAAAGGTGAAACAGTGTTAACTCCAATTGAATTAAATGAATTAGGGAATGTAAGTGGCAAAAAGATGCTTCATCTTCAATGTCATTTCGGAATGGATAGTTTGAACTGGGCAAGAATGGGTGCAGAAGTGACTGGGGTAGATTTATCGGATGAAGCTATTAAAGAGGCAATTCAATTAAATGATGAAGTTGGATTAAATGCAAAATTCATTTGTTGTAATGTATACGATCTGAAAGAAAACCTTGATGAAAAATTTGATATTGTGTTTACTTCATACGGAACAATTGGATGGTTGCCCGATCTTAATAAATGGGCTGAATTGATATCTTTTTATTTAAAACCCGGAGGTATATTTTACATGGCTGATTTTCATCCTGTTGTCTGGATGTTTGATGATGAGTTTAAGCAAGTTAAATATCATTACGAAAACAAAGAAGTTATTATAACAGAAAGCCAGGGTACCTATACAGACAGATATGCAGCTATAAAGTCAAAAGAATATGGATGGAATCACAGCATTAGTGAAATATTGAATGCATTGATAAGTCATGGATTGCAGATCAAGCATTTTAATGAATTTATGTATTCTCCTTATCCTTGTTTCAGCAATACTGTTGAGTTTGAAAAAGGAAAATGGCATATCCATGGAATGGAAGGAAAACTACCAATGGTATACAGCATCAGGGCCCAAAAACAATAGTCAAAACCCTTATCTTCGCCCCGAAAAATTAGCCGCATGTTACCAAAGTACAAACGAGTTCTTCTTAAACTTTCCGGCGAAGCATTAATGGGTGATAAAAGCTTCGGATTTGATACCTCAGTTATTAATCAATATGCCCAGGATATAAAGTCAATTACAGAATTAGGCGTTCAGGTAGCTATTGTTATTGGTGGCGGTAATATTTACAGGGGAATGAATGAAGCAGAAACAGGTATTGAACGGGCACATGGAGATTATATGGGAATGCTGGCAACTGTTATAAACGGAATGGCATTACAGGCAGGTTTGGAAAAGGCAGGAGTTTATACCCGGTTACAAAGTGCTATTAAAATGGAACAAATTGCGGAACCATATATCCGTCGCAGGGCAATACGCCATGTAGAAAAAGGAAGAGTGGTAATTTTCGGTGCAGGTACAGGCAATCCCTATTTTACAACTGATACGGCCGGATCTCTTCGTGCCATTGAGATAAATGCCGATGTAATTCTGAAAGGAACAAGGGTAGATGGTATTTATACAGCCGACCCTGAAAAAGATCCAAAAGCCACAAAATATAATGTATTAACATTCCAGGATTGTCTTTCGCAGAATCTCCGGGTCATGGATATGACTGCTTTTACCCTTTGTATGGAAAACAATCTCCCTATCATTGTCTTTGATATGAATAAAGAAGATAACCTTCGCAGGGTAGTTACCGGCGAAAAGGTTGGAACATTAGTAAAGGGATAATTACCACGGGCATTTACTATTCTTTTTTTTGCAGTATCTACTATCTTGCAGTAGCAATCCAATCACACATGTGAAAAACTATAAACGGCAATTTGCCGATTTTTTTATAGTTTCAAAACTAATGTTACTGTTTATGGAAGGTCAACTTTCACTATCTATAATTGAGATTATTGTACTCATGCTGGGTGCCGTAGTTCTAGGCATCACCATTCACTTTTTTATTACGAGCCGTCGTTCATTTAAAAATTCTTTGGAAGAAGCGCCGGGTGGTAAAATTAAATTGGAACTGGATGATTGGAAAAGACGATACCTGAATGATATTGAATATAAAGACAAAGAAATTGAGAGTTTGAAAAAGAAGTTTGAAGAAATAGAAGAGAATAATGAGATCAATACGATTGAAGCAGAGGAGATGCGAAAGTTAAATAAGGAACTTAAATCAGAGATAGAAAGCCTGAAAATGGCTGGAAATAATACCAGTACTGATAAACCAGATTATATAGAACAACTACGTATTGCTCAAAGCGGTTTATTAGAACATAATTCAAAAATTAATCAGCTGCTGCAACAAATTGATATTGTAAAAGAAACTGAGGAAAAACAAAAAGATATAATTAAAAATAATGAAGAACTGGCTGAGCAGGTTGATGAGTTGAATTTACGACTTTCGCAAAAAGAGAAAGAGCTGAACAGCATCCGTCAAAAAGAGAATTTGACAAGCGAAATGAATTCTATGCTTGATAATGCCTATACTGAATTTAATACATTGCAGGAGAAAATGATGAAACTAGAAATGCAGGTTATCAATGCTAAAAAAATAAATATTGAATATGAGGATATGAAGGAGGGGTACAATAAAATAACAAGGGATCTTGAAGAGGAAAAGAAAAAATATCATGCAGCACATAATGAGAACTCACAATTAAAAGATGTGCTTGTTGAAACAGAAGATAAACTGAAAGAAGCTAATTTTCAACGTCAACAGCTTCAGAAAAAAGTGGCTTATCTCGAAGAGTTGAATATTGATATGCAGGCTATTGCCGATGCTAACAAAAAACTGGAAGGACAAATAAAAAGAATTGGTGAGTTGGAAAGCATGTTGAATGTAGTTTCAGAAGAAAGAGATGACCTGGCCCGAAAGCAACATAAAATATGATTTAATGATTATTTAAAAAGCCCCTTAGGGCTTTTTAAGTTACAGATGTACCTTTTAACTTTGTAGTATAAAACAGAATTTACCATGGCAAAAAATATTGCAGAGATCAGGAAGAATTATTCAAAGAAAAAGTTAATTGAAAAAAAAATTAATGAAAATCCTGTTAAGCAATTTGCAAAATGGTGGAAGCAGGCGGTAACTGCAGGTATTGAAGAAGTAAATGCTATGACCTTAGCAACATCATCTTCGGATGGATTTCCTTCAGCAAGGATTTTGTTATTAAAAGGTTTTGATGATAAGGGGTTTGTTTTTTTTACAAATTATAGTAGTTATAAAGGAAGAGTTTTAACTGAAAATCCCAAAGCCTGTATGGTTTTCTTTTGGAAAGAATTGGAGCGACAGGTCAGAATTACAGGTCTGATTGAGAAAATATCAAAAGAAGAAAGTGAGGCTTATTTTTTTTCCCGGCCTGTAGGTAGCCAGTTAGGTGCAATTTCTTCGCCGCAAAGCCAGGTGATAGATAGCAGAGAATGGTTGGATGAAAAGTATAAAGAAGTTAAAAAGAACGCAAAAACTAATAAGATTGAACGGCCAGAAAATTGGGGCGGATATATACTTAAGCCAGTTATAATAGAATTCTGGCAGGGAAGGCCAAGCCGTATGCATGACAGGATTCAATATACCCTGGAAGACAATGGTAACTGGAAAATTGAGCGATTAGCTCCTTGATAATAAGAATATAAGACTAAAAAGGGTATATAATGTAAAACTTGAAGTTTCAGCAACATTATATACCCTTTTACATTTTGGTATTAATCTTTTTTCGCTGTTTTCTTTGCAGCAGCTTTTTTTACTGTGCTTTTTGTAACAGGTCTGCTTTTTCCAAAAGAACCTTTAAAACGTTTTCCTTTCGCTGTTTTTTTATCTCCTCTTCCCATGATTTTTTTTTAATTATTATTAAAATTATAAAATATACATCTTAAAAAAAACTCCTTCCCGCTACAAACGAGATGGAGCTTTTAAATAATTTGAATACGGTAATTAAAGTTTACCGGCAAGTTCTTTACCAGCTTTAAATTTAGCAACTTTTCTGGCTTTGATTTTTATCACCTCACCAGTTTGAGGATTACGTCCATTACGGGCAGCTCTTTTAGAAACGGAAAAAGTACCGAATCCAACCAGGGTAACTTTACCCCCACCCTTTAATGTTTTAGTAACAGCCTCTATAAAAGAATCTAAAGAAGCGTTGGCTTGTGTTTTAGTAATTCCTGCATCATCAGCAAGCTTAGCAATTAATTCTGCTTTGTTCATGTTTTGTAATTTTTTATTGTTTTATGACAGGCGACAAATTTAGAAGATTTTTCATGGCAATAAAATATTTTTATTGCCATTCCTGAAAAGTTAATCTTATATAAGCCGCATTGGACAAGGTTTTTACAGGAATGATCGGATCATGAACTGTTCAGAAAGTAATATATACAAGTATAAAGGCTTGTCTATAAGGGGGTTCAGTTGTTTTGTTGAAAGGCTTGCCAGTAAAGGGTTTGGTGAGAAAAATTTGTAGTATTGATAAAAAACATACCAATTATTTTTTGCACACTCAATACACAACTTCCATTATTGTGCGAAAAGCAATGAATTTATCTCCCCATTTTTCCGTACTTTTTTTTCTCATATCCTCGGCATATTTTTCTAAATATTGCTGATAGAATTTTTTGTCTGAAGTATGGTATTGAACTGCATAAGTAATGCCTTCTGATTCATCGATCTCAATTAGTCGTAGAATAGATGCATGCGTAAAACAACTGGTACCAACAATATCAGGAATATGTTCATCTTTTAGCCATTGTAGCCATTTATCAGCAATGGAATGATCAACTTTAATAGTAACGTTATAAATAAGCATGCTATTTATATTTTAATATCAATGTACACAGGACAATGATCACTATGTTTAACATCAGGAAAAATATCTGCGTCTTTTAAATTCTTTTTTAAAGGTTCTGTGACATTGATATAATCTATCCGCCATCCTTTATTGTTTAATCTTACCGTGGGAAAACGCTGGCTCCACCAACTATATCTGTGTGGCTCCGGATGAAACTCCCGGAATGTATCTATCCAGCCACTATCTAAAAATTTTGTCATCCATTTCCGTTCATCGGGTAAAAATCCGGAAGAGTTTTTATTTCCTTTCGGATCATGTATGTCAATTTCATGATGAGCAATATTGTAGTCACCACAAAGTATCAGTTTCGGATTTTTTTTCTTCACTTTATTAAGCCATTTATAAACCTCATCCAACCATTGATATTTAAAATCCTGCCGTAGACCACCACTGGTGCCGGAAGGGAAATAGGCATTTATAAGTTTTACATCTTTAAATGTAAGCTGTATCACCCTTCCTTCATCATCACTTGGGCCATGGCCATTTCCATATTCGACATGATCAGGTTTAATTTTTGTAAATACAGCTACACCACTATATCCTTTTTTTTGTGCACTGAACCAATAGTAATGAAATCCTAATTCTTCAAACTTTTTCAAATCAACATCATCTTTAGTTGCTTTTGTTTCCTGCAGGCAAATAACATCCGCCGGATCGGTTTTTAACCAATCAATAAATCCTTTTTTTATAGCAGCTCTTATTCCGTTTACGTTATAACTAATGATACGCATTGTAAAAATGTTTAAATTGGCAGCAATTTACATTTTACTATGGAAGCATCTGAAAATAAATCAATCAATAAGGCACTCATTCCTCCAAAAAAGCATGTTTATCTTGAGGGACCGAAAAGCAGAGGGTATGAATTACTCTTTGCATTGCGGGTATTTTGGCAGTTTATAAAAGGATTCAGGCAATTGCATTTTATTGGTCCATGCATTACTGTATTTGGATCAGCAAGATTTGAAGAAGATAATTTGTATTATATCAAGGCAAGGGAATTTGGAAAAAAGATAGCAGAATTGGGTTTTACTACACTTACTGGTGGTGGTCCCGGAATTATGGAAGCAGCAAACCGTGGTGCATTTGAAAATAAGGGAGCTTCTGTAGGTTGTAACATTCAACTTCCTTTTGAGCAAAAAGCAAATCCGTATGTACAAAAGTCGGTTACATTCGAACATTTTTTTGTTAGAAAAGTTTTGCTGGTAAAATATTCATATGCTTTTATCATCATGCCGGGAGGTTTTGGTACAATGGATGAATTATTTGAAACCTTAACTTTAATTCAAACAAATAGTATAACACAATTTCCTGTTGTACTTTATGGAACAGAATATTTTAAACCTTTGCTGGAACAAATAAATTTAATGACAAAAGAGGGTACGATCTCAGAGGAAGATTTAAAATTATTACTGGTAACTGATGATATTGATGAGGCTATGGAATTTATTAAAACTTATGTAAGTACAAATTATAAGATAAAACCAAGGAAACGGTTTAGATTTCTTTTTGAGAAACGTTAAATAATATTTTTTATTCAATTTTATTCTTTAAAATCTTCTGTAATAATTATAAAATATAAATAATGAATGCTGTTGATATATTAGGCTATTCTGCCTGTGCAGTTACGGCTCTTACATTTTTACCGCAGGTGCTTAAAACCTGGAAAGAGAAATCGGCCAGAAATGTTTCATTGATGATGTTCATCATTGCATTTATCAATGAGATAATGTGGATTGCTTATGGTGTATTACGAGAGGATATGGTCATAATAGTTACTAATGTGATAATGATCACTATGTGTTCTGTTATGATATCATTAAAATTAAAATATCGTAATGTCTGATATTAATACGATCATTTTTGATCTGGGAGGTGTATTGATAGACTGGAATCCCGATTATGTATACGATGAAAATTATTTTGATTCACCGGAGTTAAGAAATTTCTTTTTTGAAAATGTTTGTACATCTGATTGGAACGAGCAACAGGATGCCGGATATCCTTTGGATAAAGCAACAGAGGAAAAACTTTTGGAATACCCGGAATGGGAGAAGCCGATCCGTGATTTTTACAGCCGGTGGATCGAGATGCTTGGAGATCAGATACAGGGAACCGTAGATATTTTTAAAAAGCTTAAAGAGAATAATGAACTAAAATTTTATGCATTGACCAATTGGAGTGCAGAAACTTTTCCGATTGCATTGGAACGGTTCGAACTTCTGCAATGGTTTGACGGTAGAGTTGTAAGTGGCGAAGAAAAAATGAGAAAACCATTTCCGGAATTTTATCAATTGTTATTGAACAGGTATGCAGTGAAACCTGAGGAAGCATTATTTATTGATGACAATCTAAGAAATATTAAAGCCGCAGAGGAATTAGGAATAAAAAGTATACATTTTAAATCACCGGAAGAGTTAGAATCAGTATTACGAAGATTAGCTTTACTCTAACACCGGTCTCAGCCATCTTTCCATTTCCTTCAGACTCATTTCTTTTCTCTCTGCATAGTCTTTCAATTGGTCTCTATCAATTTTTCCCAATCCAAAATAATGGCTTTGCGGATGAGCTATATACCATCCACATACAGAAGCAGGTGGGTTCATAGCAAGGCTTTCAGTTAATGTTATTCCGATATTCTCGGTAACATTAAGCAAGTCGAATAATTTTATTTTCTCAGTATGATCAGGACAGGCAGGGTAACCTGGAGCAGGCCGTATTCCTTTGTACTCTTCACGGATCAATTGTTCATTCGTGAGGTTCTCATTGTTGGCATAACCCCAATATTCTTTTCTTACTTTTTCATGAAGGCATTCTGCAAATGCTTCTACAAAACGATCAGCTAATATTTGTACCAGTATTTTATTATACTCATCATTCTCTGCTGCATACTGATCAATATATTTTTTTGCCCCATGAATTGTAACTGCAAATGAACCCATAAAATCTTCACCTAGTTCTTTTGGGCAGATAAAATCTGATAGGGAATAGGAGGGTTGCCCAACAGCTTTCTTCAATTGCTGCCGCAATGATTCCAGTTTTACTTCTCCTTTTTCAGTTGTCAATGTAACAGTATCTGCATTGTTGCTGGTTGCCGGCCAAAAACCAATCACACCATCAGCACTAAACCATTTTTCTTCGATGATCTTTTCTAAAATTTTTTGTGCATCGCTCAATAAACGTTTTGCTTCCGTACCGAAAGTTTTATCTTCTAATACCTGGGGAAAATAACCGGGCATTTCCCATGCAATAAAAAATGGTCCCCAATCTATATATGTTGCTATTGTTGCAAGGTCATACTCTTTCAACACTTTTACTCCTTTAACAGCAGGTTTTACAGGAGTATAGTTTTTCCAGTCGAAATATTCCTTGGTTATTACTGCTTCTTGATATGGAATTAATGTTTTTTTACCTTTTGTAGAAAACTGAACTCTTAACTGTTCATACTCATCTGACGTTTTCTTTAGAAGCCCTTCTTTTTCTTTACTTAATAAGGTGCTTACTGCTGTAACACTTCTTGAAGCATCGAGTATATGCATTACACCATTATCGTATTGTGGTGCAATTTTCACAGCAGTGTGCATTCTGGAAGTTGTAGCTCCACCGATCAAAAGTGGTTGCTTCATATTACGACGTTTCATTTCATGCGCCACATGTACCATTTCATCAAGCGAAGGTGTTATTAAGCCGCTTAAGCCAATAACATCAACATTTTCTTTTTCTGCGGTGTCTAAAATTTTATCTGCCGGTACCATTACTCCCAAGTCAATAATATCATAACCATTACAACCTAACACCACACCAACAATATTTTTACCAATATCATGTACATCGCCTTTTACAGTTGCAAGGAGAATTTTTGGTGCCCCGGCGGCTTCTATATTTTCTGTACCTGCTGCAAGGTGTGCCTGTTTAAGTTCTTCTTTTTCCTGTTCAATAAAAGGTGTTAAAACCGCAACACTTTTTTTCATCACTCTTGCACTCTTTACAACCTGTGGTAAGAACATTTTACCTGCACCGAAAAGATCACCGACAACATTCATTCCGTCCATTAATGGGCCTTCAATTACATCAAGCGGTTTTGGATATTTTTGCCGGGCTTCTTCTGTGTCAGCATCTATATAATCAGTAATACCATTAACTAACGAATGTTTTAATCTTTCTTCCACACCAGCCTGTCTCCAGGATTCATCTTTTACCGTTACTTTACCTTTTGCTTTTACCGTTTCAGCAAATGCAATCAATTTCTCGGTTGCCTCATTATTATCATTGTTACGATTTAAGATCACATCTTCACTTAATTTTTTTAATTGAGGTTCTATCTCATCATAAACCACTAACTGGCCGGCATTTACAATACCCATATCCATACCGGCTTTAATGGCATAATAAAGGAATACACTGTTCATCGCTTCTCTTACATGGTCATTACCTCTGAAAGCAAAAGAAAGATTACTAACACCTCCGCTAACTTTAGTCAATGGCATTATTCGTTTGATCTCCCGGGTTGCCTCAATAAAATCAACACCATAATTATTGTGCTCTTCCATACCAGTGGCAACGGCGAAAATATTTGGGTCGAAAATAATATCCTGAGGATCGTAGCCAACCTGTTCGGTTAATATTTTATAGGCACGGTGACATATTTCTACTTTTCTTTCTTTAGTATCGGCTTGTCCTTTTTCATCGAATGCCATTACAATAACAGAAGCTCCATAACTCTGACAAATGATTGCTTGCTCAATGAATTTTTCTTCTCCTTCTTTCAGTGAGATAGAATTTACAATACATTTTCCCTGAACACATTTTAAGCCAGCTTCTATGATCTCAAACTTAGAGCTATCGATCATTATAGGGATCTTGGCAATATCCGGTTCGCTTTGTACAAGATTTAAAAAGGTTGTCATTGCCAACACTCCATCCAGCAAAGCATCATCCATATTTACATCCAGCACCTGTGCGCCGTTTTCTACCTGCTGCCTTGCAACACTTAAAGCCTCTTCGTATTTATTTTCTCTGATAAGCCTTGCAAACATTTTAGATCCGGTAACATTAGCTCTTTCACCAACATTGATGAAATTGGTTTCTGGACGAACTACCAATGGTTCTAATCCGGCTAAACGGAGATATGGTTTTATAACAACAGAATCTTGCATTTACTAATTCTTTTTTACAAACAGCTTTTTTAGCATCGTAAAATTGTTTACGATGAGAATGAATATGGCAATAACTATCAGGATGTTTCCAGAGGTCATACAAGTTCTTTTTCTACTACGGGTAGTTGTCTTGTTTTTATATTTTTTACTTCTTCAGCGATATGCTTTATATGATCGGGAGTAGTACCGCAGCATCCGCCAACAATATTTACAAAACCTTCTTTTGCCCAGTCTTCTAAATAGTGTGCAGTGTCCTCAGGATTTTCATCATATTCTCCCATTGCATTGGGCAATCCCGCATTTGGATAAGCAGAAACATAACAACTGGCAATTTGTGAGAGCTCCTCAATATGAGGACGCATTTCTTTCGCCCCTAATGCACAATTCAAACCAACACTTAAAGGTTTTGCATGCATGATCGATGTATAGAATGCTTCAAGTGTCTGACCGCTTAGTGTTCTTCCGGAGGCATCTGTGATCGTACCACTGATCATAATTGGTAACGACTCTTTTTTAGTATCTCTGAAATATTTTTTGATGGCATAAATTGCTGCTTTTGCATTTAATGTATCGAAAATGGTTTCGATCAATAAAATATCTACACCCCCATCTACCAAACCTTTCACTTGTTCATAATAGGCTTCTACTACTTCATCAAAAGTAACTGCACGGTAACCGGGATTATTTACATCAGGTGAAAGTGAGAGAGTTTTATTTAATGGCCCGATGGCGCCTGCTATCCAGGCCTGCTTGCCAGCCTGCGCCACAGCTTCTCTTGCACATTGTGCGGCAGCAACATTTAACTCATAGGCCAGTGATTGCATTTCATAATCAGCCATAGCAATTGACGTACTGCTGAAAGTATTTGTTTCAATGATATCCGCACCGGCATCTAAATATTGTTTGTGGATTCCTGTTATGATTACTGGTTGTGTAATATTCAACAAATCATTGTTGCCTTTCACATCCAGATGCCAGTCTTTGAATCGTTCACCACGGTAATCCAATTCCGTCAATTTATGCCGCTGAATCATGGTGCCCATGGCTCCATCAATAATTAAAATACGTTCGTTCAAACAATCCTGAATTGTTTTCATACAACTATTGTTTGTGAACTATAAACGTTGGGAAATTAAAATGCGACTTCCGTACCGTTTATTAGTTCTGTTTTAGAGCAGGCCGAACAATAAACAAATCCGCCTGTAAGAAGGCACAAAACTAAGTTATTAAAGGATAATAAACAAGGAAGATAACCTTACCGGTTAGTTACATAATTCTCCACCGGTAACCGGTTTTGAAGGCTTCTAGCCAATGTCATTTCATCAGCATATTCCAGTTCACCACCAAAAGCGATACCCCGTGCAATAGTGGTGATACGCATAGCAAGTGGTTGTAATTTCTTTTGTATATAATAGATCGTTGTATCTCCCTGAATATTGGGATTAAGTGCAAAGATGATCTCTTCCGTTTTTTCTTTTTCAACTCTGGATATCAACGAGCCGATATTTAACTGATCTGGTCCAACACCATCCAATGGTGAAATAACGCCACCAAGGATATGATATGTGCCATTAAACTGTTGTGTGCTTTCTATTGCAATTACATCACGGATACTTTCAACTACACAGATCACTTCTTGTTTTCTAAGAGAGTTGGAACATATCGAACAGATATCAGCATCTGCTACATTGAAGCACCGGTGACAAAACCTGATCTCACTGCGCATTTTTGCAATCACCTCACTGAAATTGCCAACTTCTTTTGTATCCTGTTTCAATAAATGAAGAACTAATCGTAAGGCAGTTTTTTTACCTATACCGGGAAGTTTGGCGAATTCATTTACTGCATTTTCCAGAAGAGAAGATGAGAATTGCATGCGGCAAAGATAATGAATGGTACATAGTGAATTATACTATGTGGAACTAAAAATTAGTATGAAATCTATGATCCTTGACTATATATAATTATAACTACAGGGCAATTTCAAATTCATTTTGCCAGGCAGGTTTTACTATGATTTTCCGTTCAATTGGCGTTACAATTTCAGGCTGTAAGTGTTTTTCAAAAAAATCACCCGGGTCCCATACGCCATTCTTATTATTATCATAAAGAATCCGGAGTTCAAATTCTCCCGGTAAAAATAGATCCTGTGTAAGATCAATTGATTTCATTGGGTAAGACTTATAGAGCTTGTCATTCAGAAAAAATAAAAGGACAGGGTTTTTATCCAGATCAAGGTTTCTGAGTTTTAATTTCAATGAGCCATATTCAGATAATTTTTTTGTCGTAAAACTCAGTGTGTCTGTTTTCAATAACTTCTTGCCTGTAGAATCTTCAGCAAAGTCTTTATCAAAAATAATGTGATAGAGTGTGTTTTCTTTCCATTCATGAATAAGGTCAATTCTTGTTCTGGTACTGTCTAAAACAAATTTGTAATCAGAAACTGCTTTAAAAGATGAATCTGTGAAAAACTTAAGACCGGAAGAGTCGAAAGAACGTAAAGGCTGATCCAAAGTAATATAAAGATCATTGAGAAGATCTTGTTGGCCACTGATCAAATTGGTTTGATATTTAAGCCTTTTTTCAACAACAGCTCCCTGGTTTCTTATTCTTAATCCTGGATTGATGGCAGGGGTAGTTGTTTGTGTTGCTACTGCTGCTTTCGCAACATAGGCGTATAATGTAATAGGAGACAAATCATTTTTCATTACTATAGGCTCTTCAGCAAAAGCAAATAATTGCTTGTCGGTTAAATAGCGTCGGGTATTGCTCTCATCTTTCAGTGCATATAAATAAAACGTTTTTGGCGGCAGGTTTTTAAATTTAAAATTTCCTTTACTATCCAATTTGGTTATGTAACGGGGCTTTTCATTTACTACAACCGAATCATCCGGACTGGTATGTAACATTACGATCAGTGTAGAATCAATTTTGCCATTTTCAGCCAGCAAAACATTTCCTGAAAGTTCCAGCGAATCTAAATAACTACCAGTGGAAAAGGTATAAGTAAAGTTCTTAAAGGGATTGCCTTCCGTAAAATCCTTAATGGCATTACCAAAATTGATAGTATACGTAGTATTTGATTCTAAAGTATCCTTTAGCTTGACTGTTACAGTTCTTAGTTTAAAATTTACATCAGGATTAATGGAAGGATTAGGCGAGAATATCAGGTTTTCTCCAATGTTTTGTACCTCTACATATTCGTCAAATGTAAATGTGATCTTATTATCTTTAAAATTGAGAGCTGAATCTTTTGGTTCTGCTTTTTCTAATTGAGGAGGAATAGAATCCCGGGCTCCACCTTGTGGAGGAATAATATTGGCACAACCTGTACCGCCTGATGTACTGATTATAATTACTGATAAAATCAGCATAGTACCTATGACATTCTTTATTTTCATGCGAAATGCAAACTTAGCTGGTTTGAAGGGAATGATTTGTTTTTAAAATCTTAATTAATCTTCACTCTCAGCTGTTTCCAGCTCATGTAATGCAATGGCCATGTTGTTGGTTTTTACAAAATTGCACCAATGGCAATCTTGCTTGCCACATCCGGTATAAAAATCCCGGTTTTGTATCTTCTCCCATGTGCTAACTATTTGTTGAGTTACAGTTGTAATATCTGCCTGGTCTATAATGATCTTTTCTTTACGATAATTCTTCTTTTTATCCGGTTCAATAAAGTCAAATTCTGTACTCACAACTTTCCAGTCTTTTTGTCCGTAATTATCAACGAGAATCTTATAAAAAACTGCCTGACGCCAATAATCCCCGCCATTCGGATCTTTATCTGATGGACCTTTGGTTTTAGGAATTGCTTTATCAGGATCACCCGTTTTATAATCTACAACATTTACAGATTTGCCATCGAATTCCAGCTTATCCAATTTGCCTTTCAGTGGTACATCTTTAACAACTACATTTCGGATATTTCGTTCTATAGCAACAATTGTATTGAAGGTTGAAATATATTTTTCATAATAATTATTCAAGACTTCATTTCCGTATTCGATTCTCCGGTCAAACTGTTCTTTGGTAAAACTTTCACGATGCCGGAGCATATACCATTTAAAATCTTCAATAAACTCTTCTTTGGATGGGAATGTATTTTTTTCAGTGTCCTGCATTTTTCTGAATAATTTTTCTAATGCATAATGGACAGATGATCCAAATTCAGTTGCTTCATTCTTTGGAGATGGTATACGTATCAGGGTTTTGAAATAAAATTCAAGCGGACATTTCAAGTAATTATTCAATGCTGTTACATTCATGACGAATTTTTCGAGAATGCGACTAATATATTCTTCTTCTATTTTATCGATTTCCGGGGCCTCGGTTTTTTCAAAATGTAATGCTGAAAAATCAGCAAGTGTATCAGCATCAATAATAACTTTTACTGTTGGCAGTTCATGCACATCCTGAATTTCAGCAATAAACATAGAGGGTTCTAATTCTTTTCCATCATTTTTAAATTTGCTATAAGAAATGTATAAGTGTTGTTCTGCCCTCGTCAATGCAACATAAAATAATCTTCGTAATTCCTCATCATCATTCGCTGCAGGTATTGAGGAAAACATTGTGTCAGGTAATTTATATCCTCCACCGGGTTTTCGTTTCTTCTCCCAAAAAGTAGCATTACAACCAACTAAAAGAACATATTCAAATTCTAATCCTTTGGAACCGTGAACCGTCATTAAATTAATACCTTTTTCGCTACCACTTACCTGCACCAATGGAAGACTGATATCTTCTTTTTCCATTAGCCCGATAAGTTTTACAAAATCCTGTAAGCTGAGTTTAGGATTACGGTGGGTCTCTTCTTTTACAAAATCAAAAAGACCGGTTAGCACTTGCAGCTGCCAATGTTTATCATTACTCTGCATGATAAAGGATAAAATACCTGCTTCCTGAATTATGTTTTCAAAAAGTTGTTGTAGCGTAATATTGGGTACGTCTGCAATTAATTTTTCAATGATAGCAGAAGCTTTTTTTAATCCTTCATGAATATTAATAGTAAAAAGATCTATCGATGGAGCAGCAGCTTTTTCGGTTAATAATTGACGGATAGAAGTTTTTCCATCTTTATAACGTATGCCGGAAACTTCCATACTTAATTTAGCGATTTCAATAGGAGGAATGGCAAACCATTCAAAATGTAATATTTCAAAAAGCATTTCATCGCCACTATATGAAATATCATGTTCCGAATCGAGATATTTTAATATCAATAATATTTTTTTTGCCAACGGCAGATCAAGAATATTCAGATTTCTTTTGCTATAAACAGGAATATTCAACAATTTGAAATATTGTGCCAACTCTTCGCCATACTTATTCTCCTTGTAAATGATCCCGATTCTTCCCGGTAGCACTTCCTGGCTTAGTAGTTCTTCAACTTGTTTGGTTACACCGATCATTTCATGTCGCTGAGTATCATATTCCCTTATGATTGGCAGATGAGTTAATTGGCTGATTGATTTGTTTGATGATATGAGTTCTTTAGATAATTCCGGAAATTTTTTTATCAGTCTTTCTTCATTACGATCAATAACTGATTTGGAAATATCAAGAATTGGTTGTGTTGAACGATAGTTATTGGTTAATACAACTTTTAAAAGGTCATTGTCATATTTTTTTGCAAATTCATTCATGTTTTCAATATTGGCACCTTGAAAGCGATAGATGCTTTGGTCATCATCACCCACCACAAATACATTTGGTTTATCCCAATAATTGATCAGTAATTCAACTAACTTATTTTGAGTACCACTGGTATCCTGAAACTCATCAACCAACGTATAAATGTATTTTTCCTGGTAATCAGCCAATAGATTTTTGTTTTCTTCAAAAGCTTTTATTACCCAGTTGATCATATCATCAAAATCATAGCGGTTCATTTTTCGCATCAAGGATTGGAAATGATCAAACTCGCCAACTGCTGCCCTAAGCTTTTCCATTCTTTCTTTTTCTTCATCTACTTTAACTTGTTTCAGATCACCGGCATTAAACTCTTTATACTTTCTTTTATAAATAAATTCATCTCTGTTTGGCAGATCATTCAGGTATTCATCTATTTTCTGGTTTATAAAATCTGGTGTCCAGCCTTCTCTTTTCATGTTGCCAAAAAGTGATTGAAGATTATTGATCTCAAAATAAACATCGCCTCTGTATCTCTTTAATGGATGATTTTTGGGGAATGAATCAATCAGTTCTTTATAAAGCTGTATTTTTTCAAGTTCTGAAATAGGATCTAAAACTGTTTTTTCAAATAGGGATAAATTTTCCTGAATTACATCATTACAAAAGGCATGAAAAGTATAAAGGTTTACTTTGTAAGCATCTGGCCCGATAAACTGTAGTAGCCTTTTACGCATGGCTACTACACCGGCTTCAGTGTATGTAAGACAAAGGATATTTTCTGGATTAACATCTGTTTCCAGCAATATTTTTCCGATCCTGCTGGCTAATATTTGAGTTTTACCTGTACCAGGTCCGGCTATTACCATAACAGGTCCTTCTATAGTGTCAACAGCTAATTGTTGTTGTTCATTCAACTTTTCATATTCTTCTTTAAATCGCTTTTCCAGTCTTTCTTTGTTAAATGACATAATTCAGTGAACTTTTTAATAGGTAAAGAGTTATTAAGACGAATTTAAATCATTAATCTGCATGGCAGCACATTCTATAAAAACAGTTCAGAAAATACCTATTACGTTAGAAAAAGCTTGGGAATTCTTTTCAGATCCGGCTAATTTACAAGCAATTACTCCAACTGATATGGGGTTTAAAATTATATCCAAACATAATGGTTCAGTTATGTATTCGGGACAGATCATAGAGTATACAGTGAAGCCTGTATTAGGTATTCCGCTTTACTGGATGACAGAAATTACACAAGTAAAGGACAAAGAATACTTTATTGATGAACAGCGTTATGGCCCTTACAATTTATGGCATCATCAACATCACTTTAAAGAAATTGAAGGTGGGGTAGAAATGACAGATATCGTTCATTATAAAAACCCTTTGTGGTTTTTAGGTAAAATAGCTAATACTTTATTTGTAAAAAAACAATTGAAGGGAATATTTCAGTTCAGGATCAATAAAGTGGAAGAATTGTTTGGAAAATGGCCCGATGAACAATCAGCAACAATAAATATGTATTAATAAAAAAGGGTTAACATTTATTGTTAACCCTTTTTACATTTAAACAGAATGTCAGTTTATCCCGGCATTCTTGAAATATATTTTTCGATCTGTTTGATCTGATCAACTATTTGTTCTGTAGTTGGTTTCAATGCTTTTGCTTTTCTAAAAAAATCTTTTGCGGCTCTGAATTCTCTTTTATTCATCATCAGGCTGCACATTTGTAAATAAGCTGCCGCTTTGTTTTCTTTATCTGGTAATCCTTTTTTTAAGGCTCCTCTTATATAGCTTTCCGCTTGCTTCAGATCATTTTTTTGCATCATCAGCATTCCCATTTGTAACATACTGGCTCCTTCTGCTTCTTTCATTGGCATACCTAGATCAAGACCTTTTTTCATGCTTTTTTCAGCACCGGTAAAGTCTTGTTTCATCATTGCAATATTTCCCTGCAATGTATAAAAAACAGAACGTATAGGTTTGTATAACAGATTTGGGTATTTTATCGATCTTAAAACCTTTTCTGCCCCATCCATGTCACCGATTTCCATATATTCCTGAATAAGGCGAAGCGGACCAAAAAAGAAATGTCCTGCAATTAATATCAAACCCACTAAATATAATGGAAATGCAGGCCAGAAGCTGGCTGAAAAATTAATATAGCCTCCCAGAGCGATCAGAAAAATTCCAATCCAGAGTCTGTATTTGATAAGTAAATTGTAAAATTTCATTTTTGGAGTATTTAGCCGGAGAATACCCCCGGAGGACTGCAAATATAATAGTTGTAGTTAAAATGCTTTTTATAATAAACTTGACGAAGAATATGGATATTTGTAGCAATAAGATTTATTGATTTTTAATTACAACAATGAAGATAACTATTCAAACACCGGATTTCAGGCCCAGTACTTCTTTAAAGGATTTTATAACTAATAAGGTCAGCAAATTGGAAAAATTACACCAGGGAATTATTTCTGCAGAAGTGACTGTTGAAAAAGACAGCAGCAAGATCAAAGAAGTAGTTAAATGCAGTATAATCCTGAATATGCCGGGCAAAGATGAATTTGTTAAAGCCACTTCATCAATTTTTGAAGATGCCATTTTGAAAGCAGTAGAGAATGCTCAACGTCGTTTGAGAATAAGAAAAACTCAATTAATGGTTACCCGAAAAAAAAGATCGAAAGAAAAAAGTAAGTAATGATTTATAAAGAAAAAGAGCAGTTTTAAACTGCTCTTGGTAGTCCCGGCAGGAATCGAACCTGCATCTAAAGTTTAGGAAACTTCTATTCTATCCATTGAACTACGGGACCA
>JAHEMN010000118.1 GCA_024643645.1 Chitinophagaceae bacterium
ATGACCCGGCTTTATTGAAAATTAAAGAATACGAAAAGGAAAACTCTGGCAAGAAGAAAATAAAAGTACGGGATGGTAATACCGGTAATTTGCCAGAACCTTAAAAGCTACTTATTCGATATATTGAAATATTTTCTAAAGAATAATAACTGATATTGTATAGAATTGCTCCAGTAATTCCAGTCATGAAAACCCGGACGTTCAATATAATCATGTGGAATTTTTAACTGTTTCATCTTTTCATGTAGTTTGTGATTTACAGTATAGAAAAAATCTTCTGTTCCACAATCAATTATTACAGACAGGGGTTCCTTGATGGGCTTCTCAATTATGTTTATCACTGAATAATTATTCCAGTTGTCCCAATGATCGGTCGTATCACCCAGTCTTTTACTCATTTCCCAATTTTTTTTAAAAGGCCGTAGGTCTACGCCACCACTTATACTTCCACATGCACCATAAAAATCTGCATGCCGGAATCCTAAAAACAAACCACCATGGCCACCCATGCTCAATCCTGTTATAGCTCTTCCATTTCTATTTTTAATAACAGGATAGTGAGCTTCAATATATTCTGGTACTTCATTACTGATATATGTTTCAAAACGAATTGATGAATCGACCGGGCTATCAAAGTACCAACTGTTTTCTCCTTCAGGACAAACTATTATCATTTTATACTCATCAGCATAATCTTTTAATTTGGGAACTCTGGATAGCCAATTCCAGTATGCACCACTATAACCATGTAATAAATAAACGACCGGAAAGGAAACGGCTTGGTTTTGTATTGCTGACGGTTTTATAACTATACAATTGAATTCTTTATGCATCGCTTTACTATAGATACTCACCGTATCAACAATTGCTGCAGATGAATGTAAAGTCCAACTTATTAATAGTAGAAAGATTATTTTCCTGATCATTAATTAAAGTTATAAATAAATAAAAGCCATCCTAATAAAACAGGATGGCTTTTATTTAAAAATTGTATTCCTGCCCTTTTAGGGTCGGATTTAAAATCCTTTTTTATCCTTTGCTCTTTGCATCGGATTACCATCTTGTCCGCCACCACCTCTCGGCCCACCACCTTGTCTTCCTTTGAAGATGGTGAATTTGGATGGTGCTGCAATGGTATTCCAACTGTTATTACTCTCATTAATATCTGCTGTTTCTCTGAACGGATCCAGTTTTACAGAGGTAACTTCTTTATCCTTAATAAAAGTTTTTACAACCTTATTTTCATTTGACCGCCAAACCTGAGCAGGAATTCTATCAACTTCTGTAGTGCCATCTTTATAGGTCCACTCAATAATGATCGGCATTACCAATCCGCCTTTATTACTGAATGTTAATTCATACATATTCTTTTTACCATAGGCTTCTTTTTCTTCTGCGGTTAATTCTTCTGCAGAGCGGCCTGGAATAGTAACTTCATATTTTGTAGTATCATATGGCTCCAATCCACGGGCATATCTCCAATAAAAATCACGAAGACTGGTATCCTTATCGGTCTGGAAAATAATATTTTTAGCATCTCTGTTTCTGATCTTTGAAATATCATCATAGGCAGGAAGTGAAGGTTTCGCTACACTACGTAATAATTTAGTTTCATTTGATTCTCTTGGTGCAGCAGCCAGATCTGGCTTAGCAAATTTCACGGTATCTAAAGATATATCACAAACTTCTGTACTGTAAAACCAACCTCTCCAAAACCAGTCAAGATCTTCGCCACTTGCATCTTCCATCGTACGGAAGAAATCTGCCGGTTCCGGATGTTTGAATGCCCATCTTCTGGCATATTCTTTAAATGCATAATCAAATAATTCACGGCCCATTATAGTCTCTCTTAAAATATTTAATCCTGTTGCTGGTTTCGAATATGCGTTCGGTCCAAATTGAATAATGTTCTCACTATTTGTCATGATCGGTTCTAACTGATCTTTAGGCAGTTTCATATAATCAGTTATTAAAGCAGCAGGTCCACGGCGACTTGGAAATTTGTTATCCCAAAGTTCTTCTGTCAGGTATTCTACAAAAGTATTCAACCCTTCATCCATCCAGCTCCATTGACGTTCATCACTATTAATGATCATCGGAAAAAAGTTATGACCTACTTCGTGAATTACAACACCCAACATGCCATTCTTTGTTCCTTCGCTGTAAGTGCCGTCTTTTTCTGTTCTGCCAAAATTGAAACAGATCATTGGGTATTCCATTCCATTTGCTGCTTCTACACTTTGTGCAACCGGGTATGGGTAAGGGATAGTAAAATCAGAATATGTTTTGATAGTATGTGCAACTGCTTTTGTAGAATACTTTCTATACAAGCCATATGCTTCTTTTGCATAATAACTCATGCACATGATCTTTTTGCCATTCACCATTTGAGGCATAGCGTCCATAACGAACTTACGGGATGAACCCCAGGCAAAGTCACGAACGTTATCGGCTTTAAATATCCAGGTTTTCTTTTTTGAGCTTTTTTGTTTTTCAGCAGCTACCGCTTCATCCAATGTTACGATCTCAATAACATCTTTGGTTGTCAGTGCCTTTTGCCAACGGGCATATTGTGCAGGTGTAAGTGTCTGTTGGTAATTCTGACATTCACCAGTTGCACCAATTATATGATCTGCCGGTACTGTCATTTGTACTTTGAAGTTGCCAAAGGTCAATGCAAATTCTCCACGACCTGTAAACTGATGATTCTGCCATCCCTGGAAATCGCTGTACACACATAGACGAGGATACCATTGTGTAAGGGTGAATTCATGATTACCATCTTCCGGAAAGAATTCATAGCCACCACGGCCACCCTTTTCCATACGGTTCGCTAATTTATAATTCCAATCCAGTTTAAAAACAAAACGTTGGCCGGGTTTTAAAACAATTGGTAATTCAACCCGCATCATCGTTTTATTGATCGTATATTTTAATGCCTTTCCTGTAGCATCTGTTAATTTCAATATATTAAAGCCATAGCCATTATCGCTTTTACTTTCAACTTCTCTTTCAATTTGCTGAGGGCTTACATTGCTGTTCATTGGATTGCTGCCCTGGTAATCTGCATTATTAACACTGCTATGCTGATTCTCATCTAACTGTAACCATAAATAAGTCAATTCATTTGGTGAGTTGTTGAAGTAAGTCACTGTTTCACTACCATTCAACTTCTGGTTATTTTCATCCAGTTCACATTTAATATCATAATCACATCGCTGTTGCCAGTATTTTGGGCCGGGGGCACCACTGGCTGTACGGTATTCATTGGGAGTAGGTAAAATACTACCCATCTGTTCAAACTTATTTCCATGATTGCTGTTGGCATTATTTTGAATGTTCTGAGCAATAACTGTGTTTGTAAAACAGGTAAGAATCAGTAAAAATGAGAGAAGATGCTTCATTTTAATTTTTTGATTTTTGTTATTAAAAATTTCAAAAGGTTGGCAAAGCTAAGCTTATTAGGTCATCGGTTAAAAAAACTGAGGATTTGTTAACTACAATTTTACAATCATATTGAATAATCGGTGCTGCAATTAGATAAGCAGCAAAATTCAGTACAATTCGGGAAAATAGCAGTAAAAAAAACCGCCTTGTATTTAACAAAGCGGTTATAATTAATCACGGCTTTAAAA
The DNA here is from genome assembly GCA_024643645.1 of Chitinophagaceae bacterium. Lineage (GTDB taxonomy): Bacteria > Bacteroidota > Bacteroidia > Chitinophagales > Chitinophagaceae > JJ008. Next base: position 3,636 of record JAHEMN010000118.1, read on the forward strand.
TCCTTTTTTATCTTTTGCTTTTTGCATAGGATTTGGTCCTTCAGGCTGCGGCACATTTAGTTTTTGCTTGAATAAATTAAACTTGCTTGGGGGCTTTATATCGCCAAATACATTATTACTTTCATCTATATCGGCCGTTTCTTTATAGGGGTCAAGTTTAATTGATGCAACCTCTTTATCCTTCATGAAAGTTTTTATAACTTTTTGTTCATTCTTGCGCCAAACCTGTGCCGGTATTCTTTCTATCTCTGTAGTGCCATCTTTGAAAGTCCATTCAAGAATAATTGGCATTACCAAACCTCCTTTATTTGAAAATGTTATTTCATATAATTGTTTGTCACCATATTTTTGCTTTCCTTCTTCATCTAATTTTTCAGTTTGTGGCGATACAACAACCGGATATTTTGCTGAATCATATTTTTCTTTTTCACGGTCATATCTCCAGTAAAAATCCCTCAGTGTAGTATCCTTATCAGTTTCAAAAACAATATTCTTATCTGTTTTATTTCTGATCTTGGATATATCTTCAAAAGGATTTAATTCTGGTTTAGGTAAGCTAACCATGAAGGTTGTATCACTTGTTCTTTGGGGTGAAGCATTTACATCTGGCACTGCATGTTTTACAGTATCAATTGAAATATCACAGGCATCCGTTCCATAAAACCAACCTCTCCAGAACCAATCAAGATCTTCGCCGGAGGCATCTTCGATCGTTCTGAAAAAATCTGCCGGTGTAGGAGATTTGAAAGCCCAGCGGCGGGCATAGGTTCTGAAAGCTTCATCAAAAATTTCTCTGCCAACAATTGTTTCTCTCAAAATATTTAAACCGGTTGCAACTTTTGCATAGGCATTGCCACCAAAATTATTGATATTCTCAGAGTTGGTCATAATAGGTTCTAATTGATCCTTTGGCAATTTCATATAGTTTGTTATTGCCCATGCCGGACCTGCAGTCATTGTTGAGGGGAACTTATTATCCCATAATTCCTGTGTAAGGTATTGCAGATATGAGTTCAGCCCTTCATCCATCCATGTCCATTGTCTTTCATCGCTGTTAACGATCATAGGGAAGAAAGTATGGCCCACTTCATGTATGATAACAAATATGGCAACATTCTTATTGGTTTCAGTATAAGTTCCATCATCTTGTGCACGACCAGGATTGAATGAGATCATTGGATATTCCATTCCCTGATTTCCTTCTACGCTTATTGCTACAGGGTAGGGGTAAGGGAATGAGAATTTTGAATAAGTTTTAATAGTATGGGCAACAGCTTTAGTTGAGAATTGGCTATAGATCGGATAAGCCTCTTTTGCATAATAACTCATTGTCATTACTTTTTTTCCTTCTACCATTGCCGGCATAGCATCCCACACAAATCTTCTTGAGCTGGTCCATGCAAAGTCTCTGACATTATCTGCTTTGTATATCCAGGTCTTTTTCTTTTTGCTTTTTTGTTTAGACGTATTTAATGCTTCATCCAATGTAACAATTTGTAAAGGCTCTTTTGCTGTTTGTGCTTTTTGCCATCTGGACTGTTGAAGGGGAGATAATGTTTGTGCATAGTTCTGGCATTCTCCGGTTGCACCAACTATATGGTCGGCAGGTACAGTCATTTGCACTTTAAAATCTCCGAATGTTAAAGCAAACTCACCTCTTCCAGTAAACTGATGGTTTTGCCATCCCTGCTCATCGCTGTATTTACAAAGACGGGGATACCATTGCGTTATAGTATAATTATTATTATCATCAGCAGTGAAATGTTCAAATCCACCTCTTGCTCCGGCAAATCTGGTATTATCACCACGGTCTGCCAGTTTATAATTCCAACTGCAATTGAAAACAAATTTTTGTCCGGGCTTCAATGGAACCGGTAAATTAACTTTCATCATTGTTTTGTTGATCGTATAATTCAATGGTTTGCCGGCGGCATCTGTTAATTTGGTGATATTGAAACCATATCCATTATCTGATTTCATTTCGTCAAATCTGTCCAGTAGTTTGTCAGTTGCTTGTTTAGGCAAAGTGTTTTGTGTCTGATAATCCGCATTGTTTACAGAACTATGTTGATTTTCATCTAACTGCATCCAGAAATAATTTAATACATCAGGAGAGTTATTGAAATAGGTGATGGTTTCTGTTCCTGTCAACTTGTTATTTTCTTCGTCCAGTTCACACTTAATATCATAATCTATTTTTTGCTGCCAATACTTTGTGCCAGGTGCACCACTTGCGGTACGTTGTTCATTCGGGGTAGGAAGTATTGTTCCTAATTGCTCAAACTTATTGGCATGGTTTGAACTGGAATTATTCTGTATTTGAGCAAAAGATGTGCCTACTAAAAGGATCATCATCAGTAATACGATTAAGTGTTTTTTCATTTTATTTTTTTAATAATTAATTTTAAAAAGGTATCCTTTCCAATGCCATTTTAAGGGCCAGGCTAAAAACACCTGCTGATAGAAATAATACCCACTCTCTACGGTTTATTTTGAAAATATTTGTAATAAAATAGGCTAGTAATAAAATGGCCACTACAAATGCGATCTGCCCTGCTTCAAGTCCTACATTAAATCCAAAAAGACTCCATCCTATGCTTTGATCATCTGCGATCATGAACCGGATATAATTTGCATAGCCCATGCCATGAATTAATCCGAATGCTAATGCAAGAAAATAATTGATGCGGATTGATCTTGGTGTAAATTTTTTCTGGAAAAAATTACTGAATGCTGTAATGATAATTGTACAAGGGATCAGAAACTCTACCCAATCATTATTAAACCGGATAATATCAAAAACACTTAATGCCAATGTTACTGAATGGCCTATCGTAAAAGCAGTAACCAGTATCAAGACCTGTTTCCAGTCTTTTAAAAGATAAATTGCAGCAAGGGCTGCAATAAATAATTGATGGTCGAGTGCATTCTTGCTGATTATATGCTCCCACCCCAATCCAAAATAAAATCCGAAATCTTGCATCTTATACCAAAGTAAATCCGTCCTTTGCGGTGGAATGTTTCCAAACCGTTGTTTACGGGTTCAAATTAGGTAACACTTTTGTATTTATGAAAATAATTGTTCCAATGGCTTTATCGTTTTTTAAATGGTTGTTTATCCCGCTAATTGCAGTTATTCTTACTTCGGCAAAACCGGTTTCAGTTCATCCGTTTCATGTAAGTGTTACAGAGATCAATCATAATGCAGTGGAAAAGAGCCTGGAGATCAGTTGTAAAATATTCACAGATGATTTTGAAAGGATACTTGCAAAAAACTACAATACCAAGACCGATCTAATTAACCCTATTAATAAAAATGCGATGGATACGCTGGTAAAGAAATACCTGTTGTCGCATTTGTCAATAAAAGTTAATGGTAAAGCCGTTACTTATTCCTATCTGGGGTTTGAAAATGAAAATGAAGCTGTGTATGGTTATATTGAAGTACCGGATATTACCGGTGTTTCAAAGATGGAAATAGTAAATAATTTAATGTATGACCAGTTTGATGACCAGGTAAACATCATGCATATAATAGTAGGTGGAAAAAGAAAAAGTAATAAACTGACTTATCCGGAAAAGAATATTTTGTTTACGTTTTGATCAATCTGTAAAACTGAAATTTCAACTTATTCCTCTATTTCATCTTTTAATTCCTGGCTTAATGTAACCAGGATCTTATCAATACGGTGACCATCCATATCAAGTACTTCAATTTTAAATCCCTTCCATTCCATTTTATCTCCTGGTTTAGGAATTTTTTCCAGCTCATGAAGAATAAATCCGGCAATGGTATCAAAATCATGTTCCCCTTCATTCATCCATTCTGTCTTCTCAAATCGGGTTAAGAAATCATAAAATGGAATCTGTCCGTCAATAAGGTAGGTGCCGTCATCTCTTTTTATGATCTCATAATCTTCTACATCAGGTTGAGGTATATCGCCAACAATTGCTTCCAGAATGTCATTCAAAGTGATTAAACCCAATACACTTCCATATTCATCAACAATAAAACATGAGTGATTATGTGACTCTTTGAATTTTTCCAATACCTGGTAAGGAGAATTATTTTCCGGTATGAAAAGGGCAGGTTGCATAATGTCTTTGAACAAGCGATGATCCGGTGTTATATATAGATCTTTGATAGAAACAAACCCTTTTATATAGTCGATGCTGCCCTCACATATCGGATAAACGGAGTGAGGTTCTGCCAGAATTTTTTCTTTGATCTTTTCTTCATTATCATCCAGGTTAAACCATACTATATCGCTTCTATGCGTCATTAAAGAAGTAATATTTCTGTCGCTAAGATGAAATACCCTTTCAATGATCTCCTGTTCTGCTTCATCAATAGTTCCGGCTTCTGTTCCTTCGGTGATCAATGTTTTTATCTCTTCTTCTGTGATGGCATCTTCTTTGGATTTTTGAATATTGAAAATGCGAAAGAAGAATGTGCTTATTTTATTCAGTAGCCATACAATGGGATGTGTAAAAGCAGCAAATAAATTCATTGGGCCAGCTACCATTTTCGAAATTCGTTCAGACCTTATCAATCCTATTTTCTTTGGGATCAATTCTCCAAATATGATCGACAAAAATGTAACTAGAATAACAATGATTGTTGTTGCTAGCGTATCAGCATAAGGTTGTAAAAGATCAATTTTTTCAATATGCGGCTGAAGTAGTTTAGAAAATTTTTCACCTGAATAAACTCCGGTAAGAATGGCGATAAGTGTTATTCCTATTTGTGCGGCAGATAAGAATTTTTCAGGGTTATTGGCGAGTTCTAAAGCTTTTTGGGCTTTTAGATCCCCTTTATCTGCCAGAAATTCTAATCTGGATTTTCGGGCTGAAACAAGAGCTATTTCTGACATTACAAATAAACCATTAATAAATATCAATGCCAGAAGAATAAATATTTCCATTTAACTATTTAGTTATTTATCGAAGATAGCAAATCCGAATTGCTTATTAAATAAAGTGCCCATCAGAAGTCCTAATGCTGTTCCTAATAATGCTCCGCTTAAAACATCCGCAGGATAATGAATACCAACATACACCTGGGCATATGCTATGGCAGCAGCCCATATTATTCCGATCCAAACCCAATTTTTTAATACCTGCCTTAGGGTAACAAAGAAAAATACGGCCATGCCAAAATGATTGGCTGCATGGTTTGAAATAAAGCTGAAACCGCTGCCGCAATACTTTATCAATAATCGTACATGTTCAAAAAATTCAGGATCATTACATGGGCGTAAACGTTCAAAGTTGTGCTTGAAGAGATAGTTGCCGGTCATATCTGTTAAAGCAACTGTAGAAATAAAAAAGACGATCCACCACAAGCCTTTTAATTTGAAATTCATCAAAATAAAAAATAACAGAAATAAATAAAGCGGTGTCCAGTATAAAGGAGTTCTGAAAAAAGGTAATAATGAATCAAAGACAGGATTTGTCCAATCGCTGTTTATTTTTTGAAACAGTTGCTGGTCCCAGTAAATTATTTTTTGTATAAAACTTGTTAAGAAGAAATTCATTGCAGCAAAAATACTGTTTGGAATGGTTCTGTGTGGATTATGATCAAATTCAAAATGAAATTGTAAAATCTATCTATGGTTAATAAAAGTAGTATTATTGTCTAATTTTGTAGTTTTTAGCAATCGAAAATTTAAATGCTAAGTCGATTAAAGATACCTAAGACAATAATTTGGGGGGCAAATCTGCTGATCATATTTATATTGATCTTTACAGTATTCCGTATCACAACTTTTATCGCTTTTAAG
>JAHEMN010000244.1 GCA_024643645.1 Chitinophagaceae bacterium
ACAAATGAAGAATCGTCAGAAATGATGTCTTTAGCCAACGCCTTTTTCTTTTCCTGTAGTTTTAGGATCTTGTCTTCAATCGTATCCTTACAGATCATCCGGTAAGCAAATATATTTTTGGTCTGCCCGATACGATGTGTACGGTCAATGGCCTGTTGCTCCACCGCCGGGTTCCACCACGGATCAACAATATATACATAGTCAGCCGCGGTCAGGTTCAAACCCACACCCCCGGCTTTTAAAGAGATCAGAAATACTCTTACTTCATCATCATTCTGGAAGCTTTCTATAGCTTTTTGCCTGTCCGGAGCAGAAGTGCTTCCATCAAAATATTCATATTTCACACCCAACTCTTCCAATTTCTTTTTTATCAACGCCAGCATGCCAAGGAATTGCGAAAATATCAACGCTTTGTGATCACCGATGTTCTCTGTAATTTCTCTTGCCAGTTCATCCAGCTTAATGGAATGGTTCTCAAATTTTTCCTGTTCATTTAATATGGCAGGAGAGTCGCAGATCTGCCTGAGCTTCATTAATCCCTGTAAAATGGTAAGCTGCGATCTTTGAATTCCCTGAGTTTCTATCGTTCCCAATATCTGGTTACGAAAATCATTCCTATAAGCATCATAGATATTACGTTGCTTGTCTTCCATTTCGCAGAACAATATCATCTCTTGTTTTTCAGGAAGATCTTTAGCCACCTGTTCTTTTGTTCTTCTTAAAATGAAAGGATAAAGGATTTTCTTTAAATGATCTTTTCTATCCTGCTCGCCAAATTTATCAATAGGTATTGAAAATTCCTGCCGGAAGAATTCCATTGTTCCCAACATGCCGGGATTCAAAAAATTCATCTGGGCAAATATATCGAACGTATTATTCTGTAAAGGTGTACCACTCATACAAAGACGGTTCTTTGCTTTCAACAAACAAGCAGCTTTGGTTACTTTACTTGATGGATTTTTAATAGCCTGTGATTCATCCAGAATTACATAATCAAATTCTACACTCATCAACAGTTTTATATCGCTACGCAAAGTACCATAGGTTGTAATGGTAATTTCATGATCTGTTAATTCATCTTTACTCCTGGTTCTGGTAGCCCCATGATGGATACGATAGGTAAGTTCTGGTGTGAATTTTGTTATTTCATTCTCCCAGTTATATATCAACGTTGTAGGACATACGACCAATCCTTTTAGTGCTCCGTTTTCTTTTTTATAATATTCCATAAAGGAAAGGGCCTGTACTGTTTTACCCAATCCCATATCATCTGCCAGTATACCTCCCCATTTAATATCCTTTAAGTAATTCAGCCATTGATATCCTGCCACCTGGTAAGGACGAAGAATTGGTTTCAGGTGATCAGAAGCCTCGATCTCTTTTATTTTATTGAACTCTTTTAGGTTTTCATATTTTTCTTCGAGTTGCACCACCAATTCTTCTTCATCTCTTGTTTCGTATAACTCATCCACCACACTTAAATGATAACGGGATAATTTAAGTGTGTCAGATTTTCCTTCACCAACACGAAACAGTAATGAATATTTTTTCAGCCACTCTTCCGGTAGAATACCCAGTGTGCCGTCATTCAATTGTACAAACTGTTGCTTATTAGCCAATGCTCTTTTTACTTCGGCTACTGTTACCTTTTGGTCGCCAAAGAGAATATCAACCTTAGCATCAAACCAATCGGTATTATTACTGATGAAGATCTTTGTTTGCGGCTTCGCTGTATTGAATCTGAAATTCTTTAATGCTTCAAAACCAAATACCGGTGTTTTCATTTCCTTCATGGCATCCACAAACAAAAAGAACCAGTTATTCTTTAATACATCAGCACCCTTTAGCGCCAATGTTCCAGAATCTTCATTGTAAGCAAAATTGGAGTGCAGGTTTTGCAATTTCTGGATGAACTCATTTTCCTTTTCCCGGTTACGGTGTACTACAACAACCTTATCTCCCTGCGGAACGATCAACTCATCCCTGTCTTTAACTTTTGTATCATACCCTTTGTAAGAAAAGGTTGGTTGAAAAACAAGATGCTCTCCTTTTTCCAATAAAAACAAATTCACATCAGGATTGCCGTCTTTTATTTCATGTACTATTGATTTATCAAAATCAATTTTATGTTCCTTGGATAAAGGCAATAAAAACTCATGTAATGTTTTATTCCATTCATCTGCCTTGATCAACATCTTACCGGATGGTAAAAACTTTTCAACCAGGTGAATGACATCATTATTATTCCAGAGATGTGATTGGTTATTATAAGTAAAGAATAAAGGCGAAGCTGTTTCGTTATCACCAAGATCAAATTCCAGTGGCCCTGCTTTTATACGACACTCTATTGTATAATCGCCATTTTTTTTAATAATAAAATGAGGCTCTGCTTCTTCGGCCTGCAATTGTAATTCTTCCAGGTTTGCTGTTTTAAATTCCTTCTTTTCATCTAATAAAAAAACAAATGGATTACCCTCACTCTCAATAAATAATTTTTTAAGTTTTGGCAATAAATATTCTGCCATTAGCTCTTTTGTTTCTTCTGG
>JAHEMN010000119.1 GCA_024643645.1 Chitinophagaceae bacterium
GCCATTCCGTATGCATGAATGGATACTTTGTATAGTAGGATTAATTACTCCATTTTATTTTTATGCTGTTTATCTGTTTATAAATGATGAGTGGAGTTGGCAAAATATCTGGCCGCATTTTACAATCAGTGTACCATATTTAAAACAATCACTTTGGCTGGCGGGTAGTGCATCTTTGCTTGTTATTCCTTTTTTAATGGGTAGTTTTTTTGTGCAGGATTCCTTACGTAAAATGCTGATCCAGGTTAGAAAAGGCTGGAGTTTATTGTTGCTTTACCTGATTGGTTCACTTTTTATTCCATTTGTTAATAATAGTGATTCTTTGGAAAACTGGGTTATAGTGGCAATTCCATTCGCTGCATTTCATGCTAAAGCTTACCTGGCAACATCCTTGAGGATAATACCTTTATTACTTTTTTGGCTTACAATAGCATTTATTGTGGGTTATCAATACCTGGGTCCTGGTTGGTAATTGGTTAAAAATGGATGAAATTGATTTTTTATCTTCGCACTTTCTAATCTGAAATTGATACTATGAAATTTGGAGTTGTAGTTTTCCCTGGTTCTAATTGCGATAGAGATATGTATGATGCTTTAAAGGAGGATCTAGGGCAGGATGTTACAATGTTGTGGCATAAGGATAAGGATCTCAGCAAGTTTAATACAGAGGATTGTATAATTCTTCCCGGCGGATTTTCTTATGGTGATTATTTACGTTGTGGTGCAATTGCCCGATTCAGCCCGATGATGCAGAGTGTTATAGAATTTGCCAATGCCGGGGGCAAGGTTTTTGGTGTGTGTAATGGTTTTCAGATCTTATGCGAATCACATTTATTACCAGGTGCATTATTAAGAAACGGACATCAGCAATTCGTATGCAAAAATGTATTTATAACTAACGAATCAGGAAAACCATATAAAATTCCTGTTGCTCATGGCGAAGGCCGCTTTTATGCAGATGAAAAAACATTGGATCAATTGGAAAGTAATGATCAGGTGATCTTTTATTATTGTGATGAAAAAGGGAAGATTACTGCTGAGGCTAATCCGAACGCTTCAACAAGAAATATTGCAGGTATTTGTAATGAAGGAAGAAATGTATTCGGAATGATGCCGCATCCGGAAAGGGCCTGTTCTGCTGTTTTAGGCAATACTGATGGACAGGAAATAATCAGGAATTTATTAATGGCTGCTCAGTTGGTCGGATAAGCAATTTTTGTCCTTCTAATAGCAACTAATCCTTCTTAATGTGCATCTTGTCAATTAGTTTCCCTGTTTTGTAATTTTGGTTACAATTGATAGTATGATAGTACTTTAAATTTGTGTTCAACTAATTTAACATTCAGTATACAAACAAAAACATGATTTTTGCGTAGATTATTAAAATGCTAAGAATGAAGAAAATTTTCGGTTTGGCTTTGATCGCTTTTGTTGCTTTTAGTTGTAAGGCACAAACAAGCCCTGTTGCATGGTCTTTTAGTGCCAGTAAAGTAGCAGATAAGACATATGAGGTTAAAATGATAGCTACCATGTTAACCAACTGGCATTTGTATTCACAAGTACAGCCGGAAGATGCAATAGCAATACCAACAGCATTCACAATAAAGCCTAATCCTTTATTTGTGTTGGATGGAAAAATAAAGGAAGTCGGTAAGATGGAAGTGATGAACGATGCAACATTAGGTGTTTCTGCCAATCAGTATTCTAAAACGGTAACTTTTGTACAAAGAATAAAATTGAAGGCAAATGTGAAAACGAACTTCAATGGCAGTGTGGAATACCAGACCTGTGATGACAAAAAATGTCTGCCTCCGAAAACAGTGAATTTTAGTGTTGCTATAAAATAATTAATGATAAGTTTTTAAAAAGAAAACGGGTTCTTGTAAAAGGACTCGTTTTTTTTAAAAAGAATTTTATGAATAAATTAAAACAACTGATTGCTTTATTGGGATTATTCCTTTCAATCTCAATGACTGGCTTCGCACAGGATAGTGCAGGTGCAGTTAAAGACTGGAAGATTGAAAGTAAAAAAATTGCAGATGGAAAATATGAATTGATATTTACAGGAACTATTTCTGGCAACTGGCAGGTGTATGCTCCCAATCAAACCTTACTGGATATTAAAACAACTGAATTACAATTTGCTGATTCAAATATTAAACAAGAGGATGGCTTTATACTGGAAACAGAACCGATAGAGATTAAAAGCTCAATATTTGAAGAAAGCGTAAAGGTTTTTGAAAATACGATCAGCTGGAAAAAAATTATCACCATTGATGGTGCAGTACCTGAAAATTTGCAAGGCAATTTATTTTATACTTATGGTTTAAATGATGAATTCTATCCTTCTACTATGGTACCGGTTATTACAAAATTAGAAGGAGGTGTAAAAGCGGCAAGTATTAAGATTGCATCTATCGATATTAATGAACCTGTCAGCGATTGTGGTGATGATGGTACAAAGAATAAAAGCTTACTTACTATTTTTCTTTTAGGATTGCTCGGAGGATTAATCGCCTTGTTAACACCTTGTGTTTTTCCGATGATACCGGTAACGGTAACTTTTTTTACAAAAAAATCTGATGACCGTAAAAAAGGAGTCACCAATGCAGTGTTATATGGGTTATTTATTTTTCTCATTTACATTTTGATCACATTACCTTTTCATGTTGCAGGCAAAGCGATCAGTCCGGAGATATTTAATAATATATCAACCAATGTTTGGCTGAACCTGCTCTTCTTCGCCATATTCGTATTTTTTGCATTATCATTTTTTGGATTGTTTGAGCTTGGTTTACCTGCCGGGTTAGCCAATAAGATGGATTCAAAATCAGGATTAGGAAATATCGGTGGTATATTTTTTATGGCTGCAACATTAGCTATCGTTTCATTTTCTTGTACTGGCCCTATATTAGGAACATTGTTGGTAGGAGTGGCAGACCAGGGTGCCTGGCCACTTACAGTAGGTGCAGCTGGTTTTGGTATCGCATTGGGATTGCCATTTGCTTTATTTGCAATGTTTCCTAACTGGTTACAATCATTACCAAAATCGGGCGGATGGATGACTGATGTAAAAGTTGTGTTGGGTTTTTTAGAGCTGGCTCTTGCAGTTAAATTCTTATCAAATGCAGATCTGGTAAAACAATGGGGTTTATTAAAGCGAGAAGTATTCCTTGCACTTTGGATATTGATCGGTTTATTGACGGTGTTATATTTGATAGGTATTTTAAGAGTGAAATATAGCAGCCCGGTTAAAAAGTTTTCTCTGACCAGGATTGTATTTATTGCATTATTTGGGTCAATTACTGTTTATCTGAGCCTAGGTCTTTTCTTTAATTCAAGTCTTAATTTGATAAGTGGCTTTCCTCCACCAAAAACCTATAGCATTTTCAAAATAGATAAAGAAAAAACTAAATTATTCGAACCAATTCACAATGATTATAAAGGAGCAGTACAATTAGCCAAAGAACAGAATAAGCCTTTACTCATTGACTTTACCGGATGGGCATGCGTTAATTGCCGCCGTATGGAAGAAAAAGTTTGGCCTGATGCGGTGGTAGATAGTTTGATGCGTAATGAATTTATAGTTGTTTCATTATATGTAGATGAAAAGAAGAATCTGCCTTTAGCGGAACAAACAGTTGAAAGGCTTGATAATGGTACTGATAAATCAATTATTTCTGTCGGTGATAAGTGGTCTACTTTTCAGATAGAGAATTTTGGAGCAACATCTCAACCTCAATATGCCATTCTCAGTCCTGATGAGGTAGCATTGACAAAAACAAAATTTTATACTCCTGATCCGGATGAATTTATAAAATGGCTGGAGTGTGGATTGGAAACGTATAAGCGATCCAAAAAATAAAGACATTATTAAACTAAAAAAGCCTCCCGTTAAAAGGAGGCTTTTCAATTTGGTGTCATTCTGTACCAACCTTCCGGTACGGCAAGCAAACTAAAATTCTATTTTAAAAGAATTCGTTTTTCTCCGGATGGAGATACAGAATGACAAAACCTTATACCTGCTCATTGCTGAATAGGTGAAGAGGCGATTATTTAAAGAGCAATTTGTTTTTGAGTCATCAGCTTACGCAAATTAATTAATCCGTAGCGCATACGTCCCAAAGCAGTGTTAATACTGCAATTAGTTGCTGCTGCTATTTCCTTAAAACTCATATCTGCATAATGACGTAAAATGATAACTTCCCGCTGATCTTCAGGTAAACTTTGCAACATGTCACGAACTCTGTCATGACTTTGTCTTTTTATCATTACTGTTTCAGCATTATCTTCTGAAAAATTCAGTACTTCAAAAATATCTTTGTCTTCACCGGTGCGAATAACAGGTGTTCTTTTTACTTTTCTGAAATGGTCTACACATAAATTGTGTGCAATACGCATTGCCCAGGGAAGAAATTTTCCTTCCTCAGTGTAGCGGCCACCCCGCATCGTATCTATTATACGAATAAAAACATCCTGAAAAATATCTTCGGCAAGGTATTTGTCTTTTACAAGAAACAAGATGGACGTATAAAGCTTATCCTTATGACGAAGGATAAGTGCTTCTAATGCGTCAACATTTCCATCTGTAAACAGATGGATTAGTTCATGATCGGTTTTTTTTGATAAAGCTTTCATAACTTCTACAGTTTAGGTTGCTGCATCTGTTATTTACACAGACACATTTTCAAATGGATATTGGTTACTAAGAAAAATTGATAAAAAATAAGTAGAAGTTTGTGCTATAGGCTGATTATGTTTTTGTTTTTCATTTTTTGGATTATTGGAAATTAAAAATAGTTCATTTCATTAAATTGCCAAACATTTGTGAAAGCAAATTGTAGTAATGTATCCTAATAAAGTGTTAAGAATTTGTCACAACTCAGGCCAGATAAGGCTTTTACATTTGTTTACTGAATAATGGAAAAAACAATAAAAGGGAAGAACCCCTACAAATCGAAGACCGTAAATTCCGCAAATAACATCTTTGTAAAGGGTGCCAGGGTACATAATCTTAAGAATATTTCTGTAGAATTTCCACGAAACAAGCTGATAGTAGTTACAGGAGTTTCGGGTTCTGGTAAATCTTCACTCACAATAGATACTTTATATGCTGAAGGGCAGAGGCGCTATGCAGAAAGCCTGAGTGCTTATGCCCGCCAATTCTTAAACAGGATGAATAAGCCGGATGTAGATTACATTAAAGGCCTTTGTCCGGCTATTGCAATTGAGCAAAAGGTAATAACAAGAACACCAAGAAGTACGGTGGGTAGTATGACGGAGATATATGACTATTTGAGGTTATTGTTTGCCAGGATCGGTAAAACGATATCCCCGGTTTCCGGAAAAGAAGTAAAGAAGGATGATGTGACCGATGTCCTGGATGCTATTAAAAAATTAAAGGAAGGGGATAAGGTTTATATCCTTTCCACTTTTAAACAACATAAGAACCGGGATCTGAAAGAAGAACTGAATATTCTGATTCAAAAAGGCTTTTCAAGAGTTTACAGCAGGGATGTGAAATTAAAGGATGATGCACAGGTTTACAGGATCGAAGAGTTACTGGAGCTGAACGATAAAGAACTAAAAGCGAAAAAGATCACTCACATATTGATTGACAGGATCGTTGTTAAAGAATTTGATGATGATGATACACACAGATTAGCAGATTCCATCGGTACTGCTTTTTATGAAGGAGAAGGTGATGTGTACCTCGACGTAAATGAAAAAAAGCTTTTGCATTATAATAACCGGTTCGAAATGGATGGGATGGTTTTTGAAGAACCGGTACCCAATCTCTTTTCATTCAATAATCCATTCGGTGCATGTCCTACTTGTGAGGGATTCTCGCAGGTATTGGGAATTGATCCGGACCTGGTGATACCAGACAGGCGGCTAAGTGTGTATGATGGCGCTGTTGCGCCATGGAAAGGTGAGAAATTAGATTGGTGGCGGCAGAATTTTATAAAGGGAGCTAAGAAATTCAATTTTCCGGTACATAAACCAATTGCTGATCTAACAGACAAACAAATTAAACAACTGTGGGAAGGTAGTGATGGTGTAATGGGTATCAATGATTTCTTTAAAGATGTAGAATCACAATTATATAAAGTTCAATACAGGGTATTGTTAAGCCGGTACAGGGGCCGTACCGACTGTCCGGATTGTAAAGGATATCGTTTGCGTCCTGAAGCTTTGTATGTGCAGGTGAATGGAAAACATATTGGTGAATTAGGCACTATGCCGGTAAGAGACCTGAAAGTATGGTTTGAGAAGTTGGATAGTAAACTGACCAAACATGATAAAGATGTTGCCAAAAGAATATTGATAGAATTGCATAATCGTCTTGATACTTTATTGAAAGTAGGTTTGGGTTATTTAACACTCAGCCGGTTGGCGAATTCATTAAGTGGAGGAGAAAGTCAGCGGATACAGTTAACAAGAAGTCTTGGAAGCAATCTTACCAACTCACTTTATATATTAGATGAGCCTTCCATTGGATTGCATTCAAGAGATACTGCAAATCTTATTGAGGTATTAAAAGAATTAAGAGATCTTGGAAATACGGTAGTAGTGGTAGAGCATGATGAAATGATGATGCGGGAAGCAGATCATATCATTGATATGGGTCCGCTGGCATCTCATTTAGGAGGAGAAGTAGTGGCCGAAGGTGATTATGATGCGATCATTTCAAACCCAATGAGCCTCACCGGTAAATACTTAAACAAAGAATTAAATATTGATCCGCCAAAGTCAGTTCGTAAATGGAACCGGTCAATAACCGTAGAAGGAGCCAGGCAACATAATCTGAAAAATATTACCGTTCAGTTTCCTTTAAATATTCTTTGTGTGGTGAGTGGTGTAAGTGGTAGTGGAAAAACAACGCTGGTAAAACAGATCTTATATCCTGCACTTCGAAAGATAAAAGGAGACCCGATAGCTATCGGGTTTGGCGATAAGGTAGGCTTTCATAAGCAACTGACCGGAGATATTGATTCCATCAATCAGTTGGAGATGGTAGATCAGAATCCAATAGGTAAATCTTCCAGAAGTAATCCGGTTACTTATATTAAAGCATATGATGAGATAAGGGATCTGTTTGCAAAATTACCATTGAGTAAGATGCGGGGATTTATGCCAAAGCATTTTTCATTTAATGTGGATGGTGGAAGATGTGATACTTGTAAAGGGGAGGGAGAGCAAATAGTGGAAATGCAATTTTTAGCGGATGTTCATCTTACCTGCGAATCATGTGGTGGAAAAAGATTCAAAGAAGAAGTATTGGAAGTAAAGTGTAATGATAAAAGTATCTACGATATATTGGAGATGAGTGTAGATGAAGCAATTGATTTTTTCTTTTCTGCGGGTGCTGCCAATATTGCCAATGCAATACAACCCTTGAGTGATGTTGGTCTTGGTTATGTAAAATTGGGACAATCATCCAATACCTTATCCGGCGGTGAAGCACAGCGGGTAAAGCTGGCTTCTTTCCTTGGTAAAAGCAGGGCGAACAATAAAATACTTTTCATCTTTGATGAGCCGACCACCGGTTTGCATTTTCATGATATAAAAAAACTATTAACATCCTTCAATGCATTGATCGAACAGGGGCATTCCATTTTAGTGATTGAACACAATATGGATGTGATCCGTTCTGCTGATTGGGTGATCGATCTGGGGCCTGAGGCCGGAGATGAAGGAGGGGAATTAGTATTTGCAGGGCCGCCATCACTAATAAAGAAAGAAAAAAATAGCCGAACAGGTATTTATATATAAACCTCAGTTATTGTAAGATATTGCTTTCATTAAATGAATTATTCATTCTTTTCTAATTAATTATAGTCTGTTCATAATTCTATTTTAATGCAGAAAATACAGACAAAATACCATTCTTTCGTAAATCTACGATTACACTTTAAGCATTAGTACTTAATCTTTTTGAATTCAGATGACAAAATAGTTAAAGGGGGGTTTCTCTTTTATACTTTTATCATTGATAAACTAAAGGTTTATTCTTATATCCGACCCCCTTGAAGAATAAAATAATATCCAATGAAACCCAACAAGGGCCAGGGTGCCGCATATACCAATCCTATTGCTTTATTTATTAAAGCTACTTCCCATTGCAAAAATGGTTTGCTAAAAAAACTATTGACAGTTGTTAATACAGCTTTGTCATTTACTTCAATTCTATTTAAAAGAATAAGAGAATCAATAATAAACAATACTGCTTCTTTCTTAAAGTTTACCACAATGAAAAGAAATATTCGTTCATCAGTTTTCCTGCTATTTTTTATAGCAGTGATCAGCAATCAAAGTATTGCTCAATCAGTCGGTATCAGTAGCGGTGCTATTACTCCGGATGCATCTTCAATTTTAGAAATGCGTACTACTACCAAGGGTTTATTGATACCAAGAATGACTACAGGTGAAAGAGATGCTATCGCTTCTGCAGCTACAGGTTTAATTATCTATAATACCAGTTCAAATACTTTCAATTTCTATAATGGAAGTACCTGGGTAGTTTTGGCATCAGGTAGTGGATTTGTAAATAGCGTTTCAGGCACTGCAAACCGTATTTCTATTGGAGGCACATCTTCTGATCCTACGATAGATATTGCAGCTACATATGTAGGACAGAGTTCTATTACAACTTTAGGTACTATTGGTACCGGTACATGGAATGGTTCTGTAATCGGTACTGGTTATGGTGGCACAGGTACTTCTACAGCATTTACACAGGGAAGTTTGGTTTTTGCTGGTGCAAGTGGCGTTTATGATCAGAATAACAGTAAGCTATTCTGGAATAATTCCAATTATCGATTAGGTATCGGAACAGCATCACCAAATACTACTTTACAGGTAGGTGCAATAGGTACCGGTACAGATAATATATTGATTGGCGGTACTGCATCATCAGGCTATATGGTAAATACACAAGGTGCAGGTGATATCGGAACTTTGTATTCTGAAGGAACAAATATTGTAGGTATTGGATTTACACCTACCATTTCAGTTCCATCGAGATCTGTCTTCAAAGTAAATAAAACAGGTGCTGCAACATTTGGTACTTCTGTTGCTACTGATGATAATATTATAATACAGCCTTATACGGGTGGCTCTAATTCTTTTGCCGGTACTATTACTTCTGCCGATCTTACTGCTTCAAGAACGTATACATTGCCTGATGCAAGCGGAACCATCGCTTTAGTTGGCGGGGCAGGAGTAGGTACAGTAACAAGTTTATCAGTGGTAAATGCTAATGGTTTTTCCGGAACGGTTGCTAATCCAACAACTACACCGGCAATTACTTTAAATACTACTATATCAGGGATGATAAAGGGTAATGG
>JAHEMN010000120.1 GCA_024643645.1 Chitinophagaceae bacterium
TTACGCCTAATATAAATGTACCCTTTAGTTTATCATTAAAGTCTTTTGTAGCTCTACCGATCAGATCCAGATTTTTCTCTACTTCAGATATTTTTTCATTTCGGTAACTTCCTCCTGATCTTTCACCTGCAGAACCTACCGGGAAGAAATATATACGTTTATCAAAATTGGCATCTATACCACCCCTTAATATCAACTCCAGCCATGGTAATGGGTTAGAAGACACTTCTGATGAAACAAGAAAGCGATCAACTTTGGAAGTTGCATTTTGCCGGTAGATCGTCCAATAAGGATTATTATACGTTGGTTGAACATTATCCCCACGATAACGACGGTAGCTTCTTTGTCTGTTACGGTATTCGATACCAGTAGCATCAAAATAACTACCAATATAATCAGTATTATCAAAATCAGGTGCTGTTCTTAATAATCCAAGGTAAAGACCGGCTGTGTTTGAGTTATTCTGAATCCTATCAGAACTTACATTTATATAAGCTGCTTTATTACTAAACTTAAGAAGTTTTCCAAAATTATGATCAGAATTCAGACGGATGGAATTTCTTTTATAATCACTATTTGCTTTAATGATTCCTTGCTGATCCAGGTTTTCAAGACTCAAAAAGAACCGGGACTTATCGGTACCACCACTTAGTGAAATTGCATTTTGCCAGTAATGGCCGTTTCCAAAAATACCATCAAAATTTTTGTCATTATATGTATCGGTACTATTTTTTCCGCCATGTGGATTTGATGCGGTTCCACTGGCCAACGTGTAGTATTTAGTACCTGTTATATAGCCTTGAAAATAAGCTGCTCCAGAAGTTACATCTGCACCACCGGATCTATCGGCAATCTTATCTCCCCATGAGTTGGTCGCAGTTGCACTATATCTACCAGCGGAACCCTGACCAAAAGCTGATTGTAAAGGATGTTGCCGGTTGATTTTATCAGTTGAATAGCTTGATGTATATGAAATTTTAATACCGCCAGCTTTACCTTTTTTAGTTGTTATAACCACAACTCCATTAGCTGCTCTTGAACCCCATAAAGAGGCAGCAGCAGCACCTTTTAATATTTGTATGGATTCGATATCATTTGGATTAATATCGTTCATTCTTGACTGTTGTACAACACCTGTACCTACCGAACTTGATCCATTACCATGTATCTCAGTATTACTGATAGGTATACCATCTACAATAACTAATGGCTCAGAAGAGCCAGTAATAGTATTAGCTCCTCTTATACGAATATTTGCTCCTGAACCAGGATCACCAGTAGATCTTGTAATCAATACGCCGGAGGCTTTACCTGCCATCCCTTGCAATAGACCAGTTTCACCAGATGCAACAACATCGGTTGCATTGATCTTTGAACTGGAAGAACCTAACTTGTCTGTACGTTCCCTGAAGCCAAGTACTGTCACTACTACATTCTCTAGTTCGGCATTTACTGCTTTAAGAGATGTATTTATATTTGTCAGTCCGGCAATTTCAATTTCTTTTGTCTCATAATTAATATAAGAGATAATTAATGTGGTGACATTGGCTGAAACAGACAACTTAAATTCACCAGCAGCGTTGGTACTCGTTGCAGCTCTTGTACCTTTTGCGGAAACGCTGGCACCAGATAATGGTGAGCCATCTTCTGCAGTTACTTTTCCGGTAATTTCTCTTTGCTGGGCTGATGCGGATAGAGATAGCCCGATAAACAGCACCATTGCTGTAAGCAGTTGTTTAATTCTCATTGTTTAGTTTTTTGTTAAGCAAAAAAGATTTTAATAGAATTCTTAATAATATAATTTGTGGGGTTTTGGTAATTTATACAATTCTATTTTCAAAAATAAGGAGTGTGGTTTCAATACACATCCAAGTTAGTAAAAATTTATATTCACCAACAAAAAATAATTTAAAATTCTACTTCTTATATTTAAGGAATATTTGAAAAAATGAAGAAACTATTCAAAAGTCTTTACTTCCAGGTATTACTTGCTATTTTAATTGGTATTCTCCTCGGACATTATTATCCTTCATTTGCAATTGAGCTTAAACCATTGGGAGATGGGTTTATCAAACTGATCAAAATGATGATTGCCCCGATCATCTTTTGCACCATTGTTACAGGAATTGCAGGCATGCAAAACACCAAAAAAGTAGGCCGTGTGGGTTTAAAAGCAATCTTATATTTTGAAGTGGTTACTACATTAGCATTGATCATAGGATTGATTGTAATCAACTTACTAAAACCTGGCTCGGGAATGAATGTGGATACTGCTTCATTAGATACAAAAGCAGTAGAAAATTTTATCACTGAAAGTAAAGATCAGTCTATCGGCGATTTTTTAATACATATCATTCCGGAAAATATCATCAATGCACTTTCAACCAGCAATATATTACAAGTGCTTTTCTTTTCCGTGCTGTTAGGTTTTGCCCTTTCTAAGATCGGCGAGAAAGCTGCTCCATTATTAAAAGGTATCCAGTCTTTAGAATATGGCCTGTTTCAGATCATTAAAATAATTATGAAGGTTGCTCCTTTAGGTGCATTGGGTGCTATGGCTTTCACAATTGGTAAATACGGACTGGACTCACTTACATCACTCGGCCAATTGATGTTATCATTTTATATCACATGTATTCTTTTTATTTTATTGATACTAGGTAGTATTTTAAAATATACAGGCTTCAATATCTTTCGATTACTTTCTTATCTGAAAGATGAATTAATGATCGTACTCGGAACTTCATCATCAGAAGCAGCACTACCAAGTCTGATCAATAAATTAGAAAAAGTGGGTTGCTCTGAACCTGTAGTAGGTTTAGTAATACCAACTGGTTATTCCTTTAATCTCGATGGCACATCGATCTATCTTACAATGGCTGCTGTTTTTCTTGCACAGGCCACTAATACACCATTGGATATTACTCACCAGATAACTTTATTATTAGTTTTATTATTAACATCAAAAGGTGCCGCCGGTGTAACCGGAAGCGGTTTTATTGTATTAGCTGCCACTTTACCAACCGTAGGGCATATTCCTGTTGCAGCTATTGCATTAATATTCGGAATTGACCGCTTTATGAGTGAAGGCAGGGCTATCACTAATATTATCGGAAATGCTATTGCCACAATAGTAATCGCCAAGTGGGAAAAAGAAATTGATATGCCTGTAGCAAAAAAGCTGATTGGTTAAAGCAATTTTTTTTATCATAGCTGATTAACGATCAACTCTGTTTATTTAATATTTTACGGGGCGATTGAAAGTTTATTATAAATTATATTTACTATATGAAATTTTTTGCTTTCTTATTTCTCATTCCTATCCAGCTATTCGCCCAACAATCATCTTTTTCAAAAAGTGAAATTACTGAGTGGGAAAAACAAGCTAATAACATAACTATTATCAGAGATAATTTTGGTGTGCCACATATCTATGGCAAAACAGATGCCGATGCTGTATTTGGTTTACTCTATGCACAATGCGAAGATGATTTTAAAAGAATAGAATTAAATTATATAGAAAAACTGGGTAGGATGTCTGAGATAAATGGCGAAAAAGATCTTTACAATGATCTGCTCAACCGGCTCGTCATTGATACTGCTGCTGCCATGAAAGATTATGCAGAAGCAGCAGGTTGGTTAAAGAATATTTTAAATGCTTATGCTGCCGGCATTAATTATTTTTTATTAAAAAATCCACAGGTAAAACCAGCATTGCTTACCCGTTTTCAACCATGGTATCCTTTATTATGGACCGATGGTAGTATTGGTGCTATCAGCACCGGAGGAATATCTACAAGTGAATTAAAAGCTTTTTATTCTGGTAGTGATGATGCATTTGCATATAATGAAACAAATGATCTTTTTGCAAGAGAAGAAAATTTAGCCGGTTCCAATGGGTTTGCTTTTTCACCATCAATCACTGAATCCGGCAATGCTATATTATATATCAATCCGCATGTAACTTTTTATTTTCGACCTGAAGTACATATGATAAGCGAAGAGGGACTAAATGCTTATGGTGCAGTTACATGGGGTCAGCCATTTGTATACCAGGGCTTCAATGAACATTGCGGATGGATGCATACTTCCAGTCAGGCCGATATCTCTGATGCTTATATCGAAAAATTAACAAAGAGAAATAACAAATGGTATTATGAATATGAAGCAAAACAAAAACCTGTTGAGCAAAAGAAAATAACAATTAAGTATAAAACTGCAAATGGATCAACCACAAGATCTTTTACTGCATTATTTACACACCATGGCCCTGTTATGGCAAAAAGAGATGGACAGTATTTAAGCTTAAGACATAACAACAGAGACACTAAAGGATTTATACAAAGCTGGCTTCGTACTAAAGCAAATAGTTTCGAAGCTTTTAAAAAAACAATGGATATGGGTGCCAACCCTTCCAACAACACAGTGTATGCAGATGCAGAAGGAAACATTGCTTACTGGCATGGAAATTTTTTACCTAAAAGAGATCCTACGTACGACTGGAGTAATCCGGTAGATGGAACTATAAAAGCAACAGAATGGAAAGGATATCATAGTGTGAATGAAAGTGTACACATCTATAACCCTCCTAATGGATGGTTACAGAATTGTAATGCTACACCTTTTACAGTAGCGGGAAAATATAGCCCCAAAAGTTCAGACTATGCAAGCTACCTGGCACCTGATGGAGAAAACTACCGGGGCATTAATGCTGTGAGAGTATTAGACCAGGAAAAAAAATATACGATCGAAAAAGTTATTGCTGCTGGTTATGATAAACATGTAGCTGCTTTTGAAGATCTGATTCCTGCTTTGGTAAGTGCTTTTGAAAAATCGGTGGATTACCATGATACGCTTTACGCTTATTTAGCCGGGCCAATTGCTGTTTTGAAAAACTGGAATTATAAAACTTCAGAAAACTCTATTGCAACTACACTGGCAATTGAATGGGGGCAACGACTACAAGCACAGATCAACCGAAGTATCGGTAATGATATTGTAGAAAAAACAAAAGCATTTGCTTCTCTTGTAAAACCTGCCACTTTATTAGTTCCATTATTAGCAACAATACAGGATCTGCAGGATCGCTTTGGAAAATGGCAATTATCCTGGGGAGATCTAAATCGCTTTCAAAGGATCTCATCAGACATAGAAAATAAGTTTGATGACAAGAGACCCAGTTACCCGGTAGGCTTTGCTTCATCTGCATGGGGAATGTTACCATCTTATAATAGCCGCACTTTCCCCGGCACTAAAAGAAGATATGGAGTAAACGGAAATAGTTTTATTGCTGCTGTGGAGTTTGGCAAAAAAATAAAAGCAAGATCATTACTGGCTGGTGGCGAAAGTGGTAACGAACAATCTCCTCATTTCTTTGACCAGGGATTGATGTACTCAAAAGGCCAGTTCAAAGATGTGTTATTTTATAAAGAGGATGTGCTGAAACATGCTGAGAAAACATATCATCCGGGAGAATGATTTTTCTATCAGATCAATTATAAATATTAACCGAAAAAATATTTATTATGGAACAAACTACACTTGGTATTGGCACCCGTTTACAACATACACTATATGGACCGGGTGTTGTTGTTGGAATAAAATATGCCACATACCTTATCTCTTTTATCAATCACGGTATAAAAGAAATCGACAAAACAGATAATAAACTGGATGAGATCATTCCTGAAAATGTATCATTGGAAATTGAAACCACTTCGGAAGTAGAACGTTCATTGTTAAAAATTTTACGATTATGGGGTGGTATTACAGAGAATGTTCCATTGGGGGAAAAATGGCATAATGGTACGATGTTGTTACAACCCGCTGATAAATCTTTAAAACCAAAAGAAATTCCTATTGATGATTTTTTTCATAAAGTAATTATGCTTCGGGACCGGCTTAGAGTACTTGAACAAAACATCAACAGCAATAAAAATTTAAGTGATGAAGAGAAAGTTAATATTCAGCAATACATAACCCGATGCTATGGTTCACTTACAACTTTCAATGTTCTATTTAAAAATAAAGAAGACTGGTTTGTCGGTGATAAAAGCAATAAAGGAGATTAAGTAAGAAAAATTACCGTAACTTAATTTTCTTTTCAGCTAAAACCAACAACCAACAATGCAGACTTTAGCTCCCGTTCAGGAAAAAGAACGAATAGTATTTATGGATGTGCTCAGAGGCTTTGCCATTCTGGGCATTTTTATTGCCAACCTGGGAAGTGGGTTTAGCTGGTATAATGAACAGGTACATGCTACCGGTCCATTATTATTACCAGAAGCAGACCATACAATGAGCTTTCTGCATCATATGTTCATTGAAGGAAAGTTCTATTCCATTTTCAGTTTATTGTTTGGCTGGGGTATTGCACTTCAATTTAAAAGAGCAGAAGCAAAAGGTGCCGATGCATTTCCTACGGTTAGAAGAAGGCTAGTGTTTATGCTTTTATTAGGCGCCATACACTTATTGATATGGCCGGGAGATATTGTTTTCTTTTATGCTTTACTTGGTTTTATATTATTGCCACTTCGAAAATTTTCGAATAAAACATTATTAATTACCGGCGTTATTCTATTCCTTTCTCCCATCCTTTTATACTGGTTAAAAATGAACTGGCCGGTATTGAATTATCCCGCCGATCTACTGATAAAGGCAGGTGTGAAGGTTGATGAATCATTGCTTAATTTAAAAACTGAAGAAGATTTTATGAATGTGATGAAGCATGGAAGCTGGTTCGATCAGCTAAAAGGCAATATCACCGGATTCTTTTTTCGCTATCAGTATTTATTTTTTGTAAGCCGTGTACCAAAAGTGCTAGGTATGTTTTTGATAGGATATGTAGTTGGCCGTTCTGATTTTTATAAAAATCTGTTTCAAAATAAAAAAATTATTTATTGGGCAATTGGTATCGGATTAGTAATTGGCTTGCCTGCTAATTATTTCTTAGCACATTACATGAGCACTGCTATGGGTGATTATTTTCAGCTAAAACCAAAAGGCTGGTATCAAACCATTTTTTATGCATTGGGTGTTGTTCCGCTGGCCATGGCCTATGTTGGAATATTTATGTTATGTTTTCAGAAAGCTACCGGTAAAAAATCAATGTCCTTTTTAGCTCCTGTTGGCAAGATGGCATTTAGTAATTATATCACACAATCACTGGTTGGAAATTTTGTTTTCTTAGGTGCAGGCCTCGGTTTTATGGGGCAGGTAGGACCGGTATACTTTACTCTGTTTGGGATTCTGTTTTTTATTCTTCAGGTTATTGCAAGTACTATCTGGCTTCGATACTTTAATTACGGGCCTGTTGAATGGATCTGGCGAAGTGCAACATATAAAAAATGGCAACCTTTCTTGAAAAAGAAATCCCAACCTGCGGTTTAAAAAATTTTATAATTAACATATATCACTTTTTAATATTACGTATCTTGAAATGATGAAATGGTTACTTATTCTTTTAGCCCTGCCGTTATGTACAGCTGCGCAGAACCCGGTAGCCCCCGGGTGTGATATATTAATCATTAATGGAAAAATTATTGACGGTACCGGGAATGGTTGGTATTATGGAAATATTGCCATCAAGAACGACAAGATCATAATAATCGGCAGAGATATAAATCCCACTGCCAATAAAACAATTGATGCAAAAGGTTTGATCGTTGCACCCGGTTTTATTGATGTGCATACACACCTGGAGGGAGATGAAGCCAAAGATCCGAAAGCTACCAGTTTTATTTTAGACGGTGTTACTACTTGTGTTACCGGCAACTGTGGTTCTTCCAATGTTGATATTAAAAAATATCTGCACTGGATCGATTCATTAAAACTTTCTATCAATGTTGCTACTCTCATCGGACATAATGATGTACGTAAAGCCGTAATGGGAAGAGCAAACCGTGATGCCACACCGGATGAAATGAAAAAAATGGAAGCCCTTGTAGATAAAGCGATGAAAGATGGAGCAGTAGGCATGTCGACCGGATTAATTTATATACCCGGTACCTACACCAAAACACCCGAGATCGTTGATCTGGCTAAAATTGTTTCTAAATATAATGGAGTCTACGCAAGCCATATGAGAGATGAAGGCGATAGTGTAACGCAAGCAATTGATGAAGCCATCACTATCGGTAGAGAAGCAAAATTACCGGTGGAGATTTCTCATTTCAAATTAAGCGGCCAGCATAACTGGGGCAGAAGCAAGGAAACGGTACCCATGATCGAAGCAGCGAGAAGAGAAGGTATTGATGTTACAATCGACCAATATCCTTATACCGCCAGCAGTACTTCTATCAGTACATTAATTCCTGACGATATATTAGCGGATGGGCAGGATTCTATTAAAGCAAGATTACAAAGACCTGATGTTAAAAAATATGTGATCAGCTCCATGCTGGCCAGATTGAAAAAAAGAAAACTGAAACATTTCGGATATGCAGTAGTGGCAAATTTCTCTCCCGACACTTCTTACAATGGAAAAAGTATAGAACAGATCAACCTGATGAAGGGAAGAAAGCACAAATCCAAAGAAGAAGCATTAACTGTTATTGATATTATGATGGCTGGTGGCGCCAGCGCAGTTTTTCATGGCATGAGTGATGAAGATGTAAAACGCATCATGCAATATCCCTTTAATATGTTTGCCAGCGATGCAAGTATCAGAGTATGGAATGCCGGCATGCCGCACCCTAGAGGCTATGGCACCAACGCAAGAGTGCTTGGAAAATATGTACGGGAAGAAAAAGTTATTTCTTTAGAAGAAGCTATCCGCAGAATGACCTCATTGCCTGCACAAAAATTTCAATTAGCAGACAGAGGACTGTTGAAAGAAGGAATGGCTGCTGATATCGTCATCTTCGATGAAAAAGAAGTAAAAGACATGGCTACCTTTGAAAAACCACATGCTTACTCCAAAGGGTTTCATTATGTAATTGTAAATGGAGTGCTTACTGTAGATAATGAAATGCATACCGGTGCCAGGGCTGGTAAAGCCTTATATAAATAGCAGCTTATTAATTAATAAATTCGTTAACTCCTGTTCGTTAAATCACCTGTTTCAAAATTTCCCTGTTGGAACTGGTAACATGTTCCTTAAAACGACCATACCATTCCTGCCATTCAGGTTTTGCCATTCCCTTTGTTAATGAATTTTCAAATTCTGCCAGCGTCTCAAATCCTTCTTCAAAAATTAACCGGTAGCTGTCGCCGGTAAAATCTGAATATACTTTACTGAAAGAGGCATCCGGCATCATATTATTCTTAAATGCTTCATCCAGTAATGCTTTTGC
>JAHEMN010000121.1:0-4687 GCA_024643645.1 Chitinophagaceae bacterium
AACCGGTATAGCCACAGCAACAGATAACTGCGCAGCGCCGGCTAATATCACAATCACACAATCACAGACCAGCACACAAGGAACTGATCCGGCACTGTCATCGTATTATAACTATACGATCAGTAGAACCTGGAAGGCGACAGACCCATCGGGGAAATTCAGTACCTGTGTACAAACGATCACGGTACAGGATGTAACCGCACCGGTGATTACCTGTCAATCGGGTATATCAGTTTTTTATAATCCAACAACCTGTGGAACTGTAGTAACTTTTGCTACGCCAACAGCAACGGATAACTGCTCACCGGTTACTATAACTCAAATAGCCGGACTGTCAAGTGGATCACTATTCCCGTTAGGAAGTACTGTAAACACATTTAGAGCAACTGATGTTAGTGGAAACGCTTCAACTTGTTCTATCATCGTTACAGTGACATCTGCTCCAACCATATCTACTCTTTTAGTAACTGCTGGAAATAAACAGTACAGTGATTTGGAAACATTTACAGTAAGGATTACCAATGCAGTAGGAGGAACAACCTGTGCAAATGCTGCTACCTCTGCAGATATTTATGTGGGTACTTACAAAATAGGTAATGCAGTATTTGCAAATGTGGGAGGTGGAGTATTGGAAGCAGTGTTAACTGTTCCTTTATTAGACCCATCTCTGTATCCTTATACCGGGCCGATGGCACCGGATATTGCACAGGGATCTGCAAATAACGGATTGGCTACTAAAACAGTAAGTGCTGTAATTCTTGGTGTTAACAGTGCTTATAGTGTGGCTAATCCACCAAACACTTCACTGAATATTGTTAAAGAAGCTGCTATTGTTCAGTACACTGGTGAAGAAGTAAAAGCAACTGCCAGCACTTCTACTTATACTGCGACTATACAGATGAGTGCATTGATCATGGATGCATCCGTACCACAATCTCCTGCTGATCCTGCTTATGATGCGTATCCGGGTGATATCCGGAATGCAAGAGTGAAATTTGTGGACAGGTCTAACAATGGGGATCTCTCAGGATGGCTACCAGTAAATTTGGTAAACCCTGCAGATACTAAATCCGGAACAGTAAGTGCATTGTTGCCATTGATAATACCAGGAAATGATACATATATTGATAAGACAGTTGGTATTATTGTAGACAATGGTTATTACATTAGAAACAGTACTGAAGATGATGTAATTCTTGCAA
This sequence comes from Chitinophagaceae bacterium, assembly GCA_024643645.1. GTDB lineage: Bacteria > Bacteroidota > Bacteroidia > Chitinophagales > Chitinophagaceae > JJ008. The sequence continues at coordinate 1,203 of JAHEMN010000121.1, forward strand.
TTTATCTTCCTGTTGGTGATCATATCACTGGTGGTGGTCATATTATACCTATACAATCTGTCGGAACGTTAGCCAGCGATCCGGGTAGAAAAGCCAACTTTGGATTTAATGTAAAATTCAATAAGAGTGGTAAGAGCCTTAAAGGGAATATGAATTTCATCATCCGTAGAACAGAAAGTGATGGCATTGTGCATGCGTATCAGTTTAAAGCAAATGCAATGCTGTCATTAGGAGTGAATGTAAATGATCCGAACAGTCAGACTGCATATTTTGTTACAAAATGTAATATTACTGATATTACAGACCCACTTCTGCCTGTAGGATTGGGAGGTAATAAATACATGCATGTGAAGATGACAGATAAAGGAAATCCGGGAACACTGGATCTTATATCATTCGCAATTGTGGATGGAACAGCAGATCCTACAATATTGTCTAATCTTATCTATTCAAGTAATTGGCCAACTAATCAAACTACACAAATGAATCTCGCTGGAGGAAACCTAACCGTTCATAGTGGATTCAATCTGGGGTCTACACCTGCCCGTGGAATTGAGCCGGTTATCCCAGAGCCGGTGGTTTTACCAGAGGATCTGATTGTAAGAGTGCTGGGTAATCCAACATCAAGTTACTTCATGCTGGTGCCGGAAAGCAAGAGCAATGAACCGATCGATATGAAAGTGCTTGACATGAATGGAAAGATGCTGGATATCAGAAGAAATATCAGGTCAGGAGATTTTATTCAGATTGGCGATAGATATACAGTAGGAAATTACTTTGCAGAATTTATCCAGGGTAAACAGCGTAAAGTTGTAAGACTGGTGAAACAATAGATTAGTCAAATGAAAAAACCAAAGACCATCCGGTTACCGGATGGTCTTTTTTTATTGCTACAGTTTTTTAAATATGAAATGTGAAGCAAAAAAGATCCACATCAATTGATGCGGATAAATTATGATAATTTTTAATAAACTCCTTTCAAAACTCCATCCTGCCATTTTAAGAAGTACAACTTCTTATTCTCAAAATAATCCAGCATCATCGATTGGCGATCCAGAATGGGTTGTATGTCGTATTCCCTGAAAACATTGAACTCCTGCTGTGTGATATTGGAAGCCACATCTTTTTTATACTTCATTAGTATTTTACTGAACTTCCACATCGTTTCATAGCCACGCATCACCATATCACTGGGCCTTGAATACATTATATTATTAAAATTCTCAATAATATTTTGACTGATCTTATCTGTACGGGGATTATAAAAGGGAGTACTGTAAATGATGTCAATCCCTTTATATTCCGGTTTTTTAAAATCGGTGATACCATCCCAGGTAGGCATACCCATTACAGTAGCTACATAATTCTGTTTTGTTAAAGAGGCCAGTTGTTGTGTCAGCTTTTTCCCGAAATTTTCATCGAGGCTACCGGCAAGGCACAAGGTTAATTTTGTGGTATCGAGATGTTTCGCCAGGTCTGCTTCAGTAAAATCTGTATTAAGGTCTACATATTTTAATTTCAATGGAACGGCTAAAGTATTTTTACTGAAATCTTCAAAATACATTTTAATACGATCTTCCAGTGCTCCTCTTTTTCTGAACACCACCAGCTGGTCAAGCGAATAATATTTCTGAATATGCTTATATATCCCTTCACACTGTGTTCTTAATGTAGGATTCAGCAAAACAAAATAAGGATTACCCGAAGCGCCTCCATCATTAGGAAGGTTTACATTGATCACTGGGATATTTCTTATTAAACCAGCTTCTGCAAATGACCTTACTTCTAAACCAACACAATAAGCAATGATCATTTCTACACTATCAGCTTCTGTTTTTTTCAGTTGTTCATTCAATGTCTGCTTCGCAGATCTGGTATCGTAGATAAAAACTTCTAACGGAGCTTTTTCAATGTTCAACGAGTCCAATGCCAATTGCACACCTTCATAGAATTCCAAACCCGGATTTATATATTTAGGGAATTCAGTTTTTGCATACCTGTAATCACCCAGACTATTGAATGCAGAATCGAGGTAGAGCGGAGCAAATACTGCGATCTTGTGTTTTTTTGTAACTGTTTGTGCAGAAACAGTTGCCTGCAAGATGAAACTGAAAAAGAATAAGTACAGAAAAAAATAATGTTGTTTCCTCATAGTATTGTTTAATCTAAAATTCTTTTTAATTATTATTCCCATTCTATCGTTGCAGGTGGTTTACTGCTGATATCATACACCACTCTGTTTATTCCTCTTACATTATTGATGATCTCATTAGAGATATTCGCAAGAAACTCATAGGGTAAATGTGCCCAATCCGCCGTCATACCATCCACACTGGTTACTGCCCGTAAAGCAACAGTAAATTCATACGTTCTTTCATCACCCATTACCCCTACACTTTTTACCGGTAATAAGATAGCACCAGCCTGCCAAACCGTTGCATACAGGTCATTGTCCTTTAATGCTTTGATATACAGGTGATCCGCTTCCTGCAATAACTGTACCTTTTCTTCAGTAATTTCTCCCAATATTCTGATGGCTAATCCCGGCCCCGGAAAAGGATGGCGGTCGATCATTTCTGCTGGTATTCCCAATTCTCTTCCAACTTTTCTTACTTCATCTTTGAACAATGAACGTAATGGCTCTACTAATTCAAGATGCAAATGCTCCGGTAAGCCACCCACATTGTGATGTGATTTTATAGTTACTGAAGGGCCATGTACCGACACACTTTCAATCACATCCGGATATATGGTTCCTTGTCCTAATAAACCAACCCCTTCCACTTTTTTTGATTCTTCCTGAAAAATATCAATGAACAAACTGCCGATCACTTTTCTTTTTTCTTCCGGTTCAGATTTTCCGGCGAGGTCATCATAGAAACGTTGTTTTGCATCAATGCCTTTTACATTCAATCCTAATTGATCATAGGTCTTCAATACAGCTTCAAATTCATGTTTTCTCAATACCCCATTGTCAACAAAAATGCCGTACAGGTTAGTGCCTATCGCTCTATGTATTAATGTTGCCGCCACTGTTGAATCAACACCACCACTTAATGCCATGATCACTTTCCGGTCACCGATTTGTTTTTTTAATGCTTCAACTGTATCAGTAATAAAATGTGCCGGTGTCCAGTCTTGTGTGCAGCCACAAATATTCACTAAAAAATTTGCCAGAATCTTTTTCCCTTCTTTGGAATGATATACTTCCGGATGAAACTGTACACCGTAAAGGGGATTTGTATCAGCACCATTTTTTTTAAAGGCAGCAACAGGTATACTATCAGTAGTGGCCAGCAGTTCAAATCCTTCCGGTAATTCTTTGATGGTATCACTATGGCTCATCCACACCTGGCTTTGTATGGCTACATCCTGCAATAAAGCATCTTCCTTCTTTCTTTGCAGAACGGCCCGTCCATATTCCCTCTTATTACTTTTGGCAACTAATCCGCCAAATTGTTTTGCGGTTAACTGGGCACCATAGC
>JAHEMN010000121.1:4787-9239 GCA_024643645.1 Chitinophagaceae bacterium
GCTACATCCTGCAATAAAGCATCTTCCTTCTTTCTTTGCAGAACGGCCCGTCCATATTCCCTCTTATTACTTTTGGCAACTAATCCGCCAAATTGTTTTGCGGTTAACTGGGCACCATAGCAAATTCCCAATACAGGAACTTTTTTGATGATATCCTCCACCTTTACGTTGGGAGCATTTTCCTCATTTACAGAAAATGGCGAACCAGACAGAATGATACCCTTCAAGCCGGGTTCATATTCAAAACTTTTATGGAAAGGAATGATCTCGCAATATACATTTGCTTCTCTTACGGCACGGGCAATCAATTGGGTATATTGGGAACCAAAATCGAGGATCAGTATTTTTTCTGTCATGTAATTAATATTATCGAAATGCTATAAGTTGCATAGCAGGCCTTAAGAAAGGGATTTAGATAGCTGCGAAGGTAAAAAAAGGTTTGTAGTTAACAGATTGTAGTTTCTTTTGCCATTCAAATAGTAATTCTTTCCAAAATCCGCTAAAAATCATATAGTTGTAACCTAAATGAGTACTTCATCGTCAAAGCAAACGAAAGGTTATTTTTTGAGCTTAATTTTATACCACAAACCATCATTTATGAAACGTTTATTATTTCTTGCAATGCTGTTTTCTGTTTTTTTAACTTCTTGCCGCTATGTTGGTGGTGAAAGGATCCGGGGTAATGGGAATGTAAATACGGAAAATCGTTCCGTCAGTTCATTTACCGGTATTGAGGTAAGTGGAAATGCGGAGATCATTATAAAACAGGATTCAGTTTATTCAGTAAAAGTAGAAGCAGATGAAAATTTACTGAATCATATTATGACGGAAGTGGATGGCAATACATTGGAAATTTATCCTAGAAATCATGCCAATCTAAAATCAACCCGTGGCATTAAAGTATATATAAGCGGCCCCTCAATTATTTATTATAAAGCATCAGGTGCTTGTATTATCAGCACTGAAAATAAAATTACCAGTACCGAAAAAGTATATATTGATCTGAGTGGAGCCAGCGATGTAAGAATGGAATTGATGGCGCCAACCATTGAAGCTGAGTTATCAGGTGCAGGCTCTATAATTATTTCGGGACAAACAAAAGATTTTAAAGTGGATGGTTCAGGCAGTACAAAGATCAGGTGTGGTGATCTGCTGGCAGAAAATGTAATGTTGGATCTGTCCGGCGCCAGCGATGCAGAAGTGTATGCCAGCGTAAAATTAGATGTAGAAGTATCCGGTGCTGCAGATGTTAAATACAAAGGAAATGCTACGGTAAGAAAAGATATAAGCGGGGCAGGAAGTGTGAGAAAGGTTGATTAATATTAAAAGGAACTCAGCTTATAGATTTACATATTTCACTGTAATTTTTATATTCCTGTTTCTGCCTTTATCATCTGTGCAGGAAATTTTTACTGCACCTTCTTTGGGTACAAAAAATTGTTTTTCACCTGCATTACAACTTTTAAAGAATTTATTGTCGATATACCAATAGACTTTTGATACATCATTGGCAGTTTTGCAGATCAATTGCAATGGTTCCGGGTCTTTTTTATTGATGATATATTCCGTTCCATTTACAGGAAAAGAAATTATGGGGGCAGCTCCTTTAAAGATCACTTCACAATCCGGATTGTGAGCCGGAATTTTTTGATAGGCGATTCTGTTTTCTGTATACCATGCCTGCATTTCGGGTTCTATTATTTTATACCATTTCTTTTTATAGCCAGATTGCGGTGCACAGCTTTTGCAAAACGAGATCTTTTCATCAGGGGTTATCATTATTTCCTGCCAGTTATCACAGGTTTGCGTGGAGGAGATCAACGGAATAAAATAATCCGTAACAATATTTGTACAATGCTCTGTTGGTATTAGACCTGTTTCACTGCATACCATTCTTATATCACAATCTGCTGGTTGTGTAAACCACTCTTCATCGCTGTCATAATCGATCGTATTAAAAATTTTAAATAATAATGGTGTTGCAATATTGGTTCCACTTAGATCTGCGGCTCCAACTCCTGAAAAATTACCTGTCCATACTCCGACAGTATAGTTTTTATTATAGCCGATACTCCAGGCATCTTTTCTTCCATAACTGGTACCGGTTTTCCAGGCAATCTTTGGCATTCTCTCAGTAGAAGTCCAGTTCAATGGAAAATCGGGCCGGTTTATTTTTGATAGAATTTCATTGATCATATAATTTGATGCTGCACTTACAATTTTTGTTTTATTCACCTGTGTATCACTTTGCATATATTTTGGTGTATAATAAACTCCATCATTTGCAAATGAAGAGAACAAGCCTGTTAATTCTTCCAATGTGGTACCGCATCCGCCAAGTATCAGGGAGAGACCTAATTTTCTTCTGTCTTTTTGTATTTGTTTAAAATTGATGTTTGAAAGTTTTTGGATCATCTGCTCATGCCCAAGCATTTTTAAACTCTTTACTGCAGGAATATTCAATGAATGTTCCAATGCATATTCAATCGTAACATACCCGTTGAATTTTTTATCATAATTCTCGGGGGCATATCCATTATAATTCACCATCACATCAGTTACTACCGTTTTTGGTGTCAGCAAACCTTCATCAAAGCAAAGAGCATAAAGCAGGGGTTTTAATGTACTTCCCGGTTGCCTTACTGCCTGTGCTCCATTTACTTGCCCGCCATCTGTTGTGTCATAAAAATTCGCAGAACCAACATAGGTTATTACTTGATGAGTTTTATTGTCTATGATGATCACGGCTGCATTCTTAATATTTTTTAATTTTTGAATACGGATATAATCAGCTACCAGCTTTTCTGTTTTTTGCTGAGTGTTCAGATCAATAGTTGTATTGATGATATTACTGCCTTGTTTTTTCAGTTTATAAGAAAGGTGAGGGATATAATGAGGTACCGATCTGCGAAACGCATTCAATGGTTCTGCCAATGCATCTTCTATTTCTTTTTGAGTAAAGATCTTTTCATCTGCAAAGCGTTGCAGCCATTTATTTCTTTCAAGTATGATCTTATCGTTATTTTTTCCGATAACTAAAGCAGCAGGTTTGTTTGGAATAATGCTTAATGCGGTGATCTCAGCTAATGACAAATGATCAGGATTTTTATTGAAATATAAAAGTGATGCAGCTTTTACGCCTTCAATATTACCTCCGTAGGGAACCAGGTTAAGGTATAATTGTAATACTTCCTTTTTGCTGTATTTCATTTCCAGTTGAAATGCCCTGAACATCTCCCGGATCTTGCTCCAGATATTCCTTTTGCCGGGTTCAAGTGCTTTTGCCACCTGCATTGTAATGGTACTGGCACCGGACGTTCGTCTCATTTTAAAAATATTATTAAATAATGCTCTTATTACTGCAAAAGGATTTACTCCGGGATGGGAATAAAAATATTTATCTTCTTTGGCGATGATCGTTTTTTGTAATAATGGTGAGATCTCATTTAATTCTGTCTTCATTCGCCATTGCTGATCTTTTGTGAGAAAAGCATTCACTACTTCTCCTTTGTTATCTGTAATGATGGTTGAATATTCAACTTTATCAGGAAGTGGAAATAATAAGTGCAGGATAAAAAAAAGTGCAATCAAAGAGAGTAAAGCAATTCCAAGGCGTTTGAATAACCGGGAAATACTTTTACGATTGATATGCATTTTTAGTCGTTTGATCATCTGATAGTAAAAGATATTTATTACGTTGCTAGTTAACAAATATTTATATAGTGATAATTGCAACTGCAATTCTATGAATTGTATCTTACTAAGCAATATGAAAGTTTTACTTTCACACATGAACACTATAGTCATTCCTCCTTAGTATTGCTATTATCTTTTATTAAGATATGTGAAAAAGAAAATAGGGGCTAAATTTTTTACTCAATATAAAATCTTTAACTTCTTTTTTTACAGAACCTTCAACCTACACCACCATGCGAATCAAAATTATTTTAGCTCCATTTCTTTTACTTGGAATGCTGTTTTTTTCTTCTTGTAAAAAGAATGCAGTTGTAGTTTCCTATACAAATGCCAAAGGAGAAGTGGAACAACTGGGAAACCTGGTATTCAGGTTTAATCATTCATTGGCAAAAGATTCAATGCTCAATGCATGGGATTCGACTGAATATATTTCTTTTAAACCGGAAATTCCCGGAAGATTCAGGTGGACCAGCCCTGATGAACTTGTTTTTTCTCCCTCACAACCACTGAGGCCAGCTACTGCATATACTGCCAGTATAAAAACTGCTGTATTGCAATTCAGTAAATACAATAGTGTACAGGGTGGTGATAAGATCTCCTTTCATACACCTGAACTTATGATGGGAAACTCACAGGTGATATGGATCGGTGAAAGCAGCACTGCTGCCATTCCCCAGGTCGACCTGTTGTTTAATTACACTGTAAATCCAGAGGAGCTGAAAAATAAATTACATGTGGAACTGGAAGGGAAGAAAG
>JAHEMN010000122.1 GCA_024643645.1 Chitinophagaceae bacterium
AATTGTTACTTTCTAATATGGATAGAAAGCAGGAAAAAAAGTTAGCTACTTTTAAGGAACGCTTATTTACTAATATCTCGCATGAATTCCGTACTCCTTTAACCCTTATTTTGGGGCCTTTAGATGATTTGCTGCAAAGAAAGAAACTGGAAGTCCCGGTTCAAAAAGGGTTACGTATGGTTCAAAAGCAATCCAAGAGAATGCTACGAATGGTAAATCAGTTGTTGGACTTTCAAAAAGCTGAAGCAGGAAGTTTAATGCTAGCTCCTCAACCAGGTGAAATCGTTTCCTTTTGCTATGATATATTTACGCTTTTTATTGATGAGGCGCAACGAAGAAATATTGATTATACCTTTGAAGCAGAAGAAAAATATCTGTCGTGGACGTTTGATCAGAATAAATTGGAAATTATAGTATTTAACATGTTATCGAATGCATTTAAATTCACTCCAAATGGAGAAAGTATTAAGGTAGCTGTTAAAAAAAATAATGATCAATTTTGTGAAATTTCTGTACAGGATACCGGAAGAGGTATTCATTCAACTGAGATTGACCTGATATTTGATCGCTTTTATCGAGGTAAAGAAAAAGACGCTACAACCATATCAGGAACAGGCATTGGACTTTCATTTGTGAAAGAATTGACAGAATTACATGGTGGAACTATCGTAGCTGAAAGTAATGGTGTAAAAGGTAGTTTATTTACTGTAACATTACCACCTGTTGTTTTAAACGAAAATGGAATAAATTTTTCCGGAGAACAAAATTCAAGCCAGCATATACAAACAAATTTAAATTCAATGAATATGCAAGAAGAAAATGATCAGGTAAATCTGGAACATGAACAGCCCATTATTCTTGTGGTTGAAGATGAGTCTGATATACAACAGTACATAAGTGATATTTTATCTCCGTCTTTTAAAGTTATTACTGCATCAAATGGTGTAGAAGGGTTGGAAAAAGCATTAGAATTCATTCCAGATCTTATAGTTAGTGATATAATGATGCCGGAAATGGATGGAATTGAACTTTGTAAGAAATTAAAATCTGATAAACATACATCTCATATTCCTATCATTTTATTAACGGCCTTATCTGATATGAATCACCATGTGCAAGGTATCAGGGAAGGTGCAGATGTTTATTTGCCTAAACCATTTAATTCTCAGTTATTATTGGTTCATATACATAATCTTATTAATTCCAGAAATACACTAAAAGAGTTGTATGCTAAAAGAGTGTTTCTTGGCTCCGGTAATTTTGAAATAAAAACATTTGAAGAAGAGTTTTTATTCAAGCTTATGAAATTAGTAGAAGAAAACATCTCCAACAGTGAATTTAATAATGATGAACTTGCCAATCTCATGTACATGAGCAGATCAACATTTTACCGGAAATTAAAAGCAGTAACCGGTATGTCTGGAAATGAATTCATAAGGACTGCCCGCTTAAATTATGCAGCAAAATTATTGGAAAGCGGTAATTATGCTGTAACAGAAGCTGCATTTGAAGCTGGCTTCAATGATATCAAATATTTCAGAAAAAGATTTCAGGATCAATTCGGAGTTAATCCGTCTGAATATAAGAAGTAGATAGTATTTGCTTTGTCAAATAAATTACAGCAATCACAGGTTATTGATTGCTACGTCTGCCCCCCCATTTTGGAAAATACGGGTACTTCCTTTGTAATAATTTAGCTACCTGTATAAACTTGTGAAATAAATTGCTCTATTTATTTCATGTTATGGAGACGAGTTTGCAGTAACCATAAATTGTTTGCGAAAATTATTGCCATGATGAAATCGAGTATAAATTGTCTTAATATAAAATTCATTTTTTGTTTGGTCTTATTCTTTCTGATGAATACTTACTGTATTGCGCAAAGAGTAAGTAATGATTGGGAAAAGCCTGAATTTTTAGATCAGAATAAAGAAGCTCCGCACTCTACATTTGTATTATTCGATCAAAAAGCAGATGTAGTTACTGGTAATATTAAAAAGTCCTTATTTTATAAATCGCTAAATGGCGAATGGGATTTTTTATATACAGAGAATTATAAGAAAAGGCCTCTTGACTTTTTTGTGCCTAATTTAAACGTTTCTAGTTGGAGTAAATTAAATGTTCCTTCAAACTGGGAATTGAATGGCTTTGGGTTACCCATTTATACGAATATCATTTATCCTTTTCCAAAGAATCCGCCATTCGTTGGTGATGATAATCAGGTTGGAACATATAGAAAAATATTCACAGTGCCTGCAAGCTGGAAAGACAAGCAGGTAATGCTACAATTTGGTTCTATCAGTGGTTGTGCATTTGTTTATGTGAATGGTATAAAAGTTGGTATTAGTAAAGTGGCAAAATCTGTTGCGGAGTTTAATATAACACCTTATTTAATTGAAGGTAACAATCTATTAGCTGTACAGATTTTCCGTTGGCATGATGGCAGCTACCTCGAAGACCAGGATTTTTGGCGCCTCAGCGGAATAGAGAGAGATGTTTTTTTGTATGCAATGCCTTCGCTTACCATATGGGATTTTTCTTTGGCTGCAGATCTTGATAAACAATATAAGAACGGCATTTTTAATGCAGATATAATTGTAAGAAAGTTTAAAGAAAATTCGATTAAAGAAGCAGCATTAACAGTTGAACTGTTTGATCAATATGGTAACCTTGTAAATATTCAAAAGAAAAAAATTAAAATAGGAAATGATAGTCTCCAAAAAATTAGTTTCCTAGGAAAAATTAAAGAACCCCATAAATGGAGTGCGGAAGCACCTAACCTGTATGATTGTATAATCACCTTACTGGATCCTGCAGGGAAAATAATTAACACAACTGCAGTAAAAGTCGGCTTTCGTAAAGTTGAAATAAAAAATGCACAGCTTTTAGTCAATGGGAAAAAAATAATTGTGCATGGTGTTAACCGTCATGAGCATGATGAAAAGCTGGGACATGTTCCCACCAAAGAGCTAATGATCAAGGATATTCAATTGATGAAGCAATTCAATATTAATGCAGTTAGAACTTCACACTATCCGAATGATCCACTCTGGTTACAGTTGTGTGATGAATATGGTCTATATGTAGTTGATGAGGCTAATGTTGAAATACATGGTATGGGCGCAGCATTGCAGGGGAATTTAGATACAACAAACCACCCAGCATATATGCCTGTATGGGGCCCGTCAATCATGGATAGGATAAAAAGAATGGTAGAGAGAGATAAAAATCATGCTTCTGTTATTATCTGGAGTATGGGTAATGAATGTGGTAATGGAAAAGTATTTCATGATGCGTATCAATGGATAAAGCAAAAAGATAATAGCAGGCCAGTTCAATTTGAGCAAGCTGGAGAAGATTGGAATACAGATATAGTTTGTCCAATGTATCCTGCCATACAAAAAATGAAACAGTATGCAAATGATGCTTCAAAAAAAAGACCGTATATCATGTGCGAATATTCACATGCAATGGGTAACAGCAGTGGAAATTTTCAGGAATACTTTGATATTATTAATTCAAGTCCGCATATGCAGGGCGGGTTTATATGGGATTGGGTTGACCAGGGGTTATTAACAACAAATCAATGGGGAAAGAAATACTGGGCTTATGGCGGCGACCTGGGCGCAGGTCATTTACAGAATGATGAAAATTTTTGTGCGAATGGATTAGTAGCACCTGATCGTTCTTTTCATCCAGGCATTTATGAGGTAAAAAAAGTATATCAGAATATTATTTTCAAAGATGTAAACTGGCAAACCGGTAACATTCTTATTCAAAACAATTTCAATTTTACAGATCTGTCCGGTTATCAATTCAAGTGGGAACTTCTGGAGAATGGAATACTGATACAGTCAGATACATTTTCGTTAAACCTGCAACCATCTTCAGCTACAGATGTAAAGCTGAAATTAAATAAAACGGACAGCACAGGTGAATTAATGATGAATATTTATGCGATAACTAAAACAGGAACTGCAGCTATACCTGCAGGTCATGAAATTGCCCGGGAGCAATTTGGGGGCAATAGCAATCAATTCTTTACACAAAATCGTAAATCAACAGGTAAGTTGGATATAAGTAAAAAAGGTAATATATTAAATTTTAAATCTGGTGACATTAGCGGTAGTTTCAATACCAAGGAAGCAAAGATTATCAACTACCAGATAAATAATAATTCTTTTATTACAAAGTTTCCAGAACCTTATTTCTGGCGGGCTCCTACGGATAATGACTTTGGTAACCATATGCTCCAAAATTCAGGCTTTTGGAGAAATGCACATAACTCACTTCAACTTGATAATGTAAAAGTGCATGAGCAAAATGAAGAAGGTGTACTTATTGAATGCCTTTATAATTTGGGTGTTGCTGATATACCGTATATAATCAATTACCAAATTTTAAATAATGGGGCATTGAAAATAACTTCAGCAATTAAATTCGGGAATAAAAAAATGCCTGAAATGCCTCGCTTTGGTATGCGGTTTACTGTACCAAAATCCTATGAGTACATTGATTTTTATGGCAGGGGTCCCTGGGAGAATTATAGTGATCGCAACACTGCATCATTCGTTGGTATTTATAAACAGAAAGCATCTGAGCAATTTGTTTCAAACTATATCAGGCCACAGGAGAATGGATACAAAACTGACATCAGGTGGGTGCAGTTTTATGAAAACTCGAATCATGGTTTAAAAATTACAGGAGTACAGCCGATCTGTTTCAGTGCATTACCTTATACAACAGAGGATCTGGATCCAGGTATGACAAAGAAACAGCAACATCCTTCAGATCTCAATGAACAAAATTTCATATCGGTTCAAATAGATCTGAATCAAAGGGGAGTTGGTGGTGACAATAGCTGGGGAGCTTATCCGCATGCGCCATATTTATTAACAGATAAAAGCTATTCTTATAGTTACATTATCGAACCTTTTTAAAGTAAAAATTATGATTAAAAAAATAAGCCCTTTAATCCTATTGATAGTTTTGTTTTCTTCATGTACATCCGTTAACAGTCAAAAGTCTAAAACTCAAAAGCCCAATATTGTTTTAATTTATACTGATGATGTGGGTTATGGTGATGTAAGTTGTTACGGCACTTCCGCCATTGAAACTCCGAATATCGACAGGCTGGCAAAAAATGGAGTTCGGTTTACAAATGTTCATGCAACATCCGCTACATGTACGCCTTCCCGTTTTTCATTGCTTACTGGTAAGTATGCATGGAGAAAGGAAGGAACTGGCATTGCTCCGGGTGATGCATCCTTAATTATTCCCGTTGCAACAACTACTTTACCGGGAATGCTTCAGAAAGTAGGATACAATACAGCAGTTATCGGTAAATGGCATCTCGGCCTTGGTGATGAAAAAGGTGCTGACTGGAATGGGAAAATAACGCCAGGGCCTTTAGAGATCGGATTTAACTATTCTTATTTGATTCCTGCAACCGGTGATCGGGTGCCTTGTGTGTTTGTAGAAAATCATGAGGTTGTTAATCTCGATAAGAGTGATCCGATAAAAGTAAGTTATACCGGACCAATTGATCCAAATGCACCGACAGGAAAAAAGAACCCAGAACTTTTAAAAATGCTTCCTTCTCACGGTCATGACATGACCATCGTTAATGGTGTTAGTCGTATTGGTTATATGACTGGGGGTACATCTGCTCTTTGGACAGATGAGGACTTTGCAGATATTTTAGTTCAGAAAGCAGATGCATATATCAATCAGCAAAAAGGAAATCCATTCTTCCTGTATTTTTCAACACATGATATTCATGTACCCCGGCTTCCGCATTCAAGATTTGCGGGAAAGAGTGGAATGGGGCCAAGAGGTGATGCGCTGCTGCAATTAGATTGGACAGTTGGTGCTATTGAAGAAATTTTAAAAAAGAACGGATTACTGGAAAATACGTTGATCATTTTTACCAGTGATAACGGACAGGTAATTGATGATGGTTATAAGGATGATGCAGTAGAAAAATTAGGTAATCATAAACCAGGCGGAATGTATCGTGGTGGTAAATACAGTGCTTTTGAAGCAGGTACAAAAGTGCCATTTATTGTAAGTTGGAAAGGGAAAATAAAATCGGGAAAAGTAAATGACGCTTTATTCAGTCAAATTGATTTGTATGCAAGTCTTGCCAGTTTTGCAGGAATAGCTGTTGAAGAAGGGCAAGCACCCGACAGTTGGAATCAATTACCTGTAGTATTGAATCAAAGCAATACATCCCGTGAATACCTTGTTGAACAATCGTTGAACTCAACTCTATCTTTAATCATTGGTAACTGGAAATACATTGAACCTTCTAAAGGGCCCAAAATAAATAAAGACACGAATACTGAATTAGGTAATTTAACAGAGCCGCAATTGTATAATATGGCAAACGATCCCGGAGAAACTAAAAATATAGCTGGTCAGTACCCGGACAAAGTGAAGGAAATGAAAGACAAGCTTGAGAAAATAAAAAAGGGGATTTAGGAAAATGAGACCATCATTTTATCATAAAAGTACTGTACTATTCAGGCATCTTATTGCTGCTTTCTTTTTATTTATTTTTTTTGATACAAATGCACAAAGCAAAAGTTTACAACCTAATATTATTATTATACTGGCAGATGATCTTGGATGGGCAGATCTGACTTCTTACGGAAGTACTTTTTATGAAACCCCAAATCTTGATAAGCTGGCTTCAAAGGGAATTCGGTTTACACAGAATTATGCTACCTGCCCTGTATGCAGCCCCACCCGTGCCAGTATGATGACAGGAAAGTATCCGGTAAAAACAGGTGTTACAGATTGGATTCGTGGCAGGCAGGAAAACGGCAAAGCAATGCCATATGAAAAATTAATAGCCCAACCAACAGCTTATCAATTGGGGCTGGAGGAAAAAACAATAAGTGAATATGCATTGGAAAATGGATACAAAACATTTTTTGCCGGCAAATGGCATTTAGGTGAGGAAGAAAAATACTGGCCCGACAATCAGGGTTTTCAAATCAATAAAGGCGGATGGAGTAAAGGCTCACCCACAGGAAGAATTAATGACAGTGTAGGAGGTTATTTTACACCGTATAAAAATCCAAAATTAACTGATGGTCCCGCCGGCGAATACTTAACTGACCGTTTAACCAATGAGTGTATTGAATTTATTGACAATAATCGGCAATCCCCATTTTTTTTAATGTACTCATTGTATGCTGTACATAATCCATTACAGGCACCAGAAGCATTGATAAAAAAATATGAAGCGAAACAAAAGCAATTAGACAGTAAGAATAAAGATCGTTTTGCAAAGGATGAAGTTTGGATGAAAAATGAAAACGGATGGAAACGAAGGCTGGTGCAAGATAATCCGGTATATGCAGCTATGATTGAAAATATGGATTGGAATATTGGAAAAATACTGAAAAAACTGATACAATCAGGACTTGATGATAATACTTTAGTCATTTTTACTTCTGATAACGGAGGTTTAAGTACTTCAGAAGGAAGCCCTACCATAAATGGTCCGTTAAGAGCAGGAAAAGGCTGGTTGTATGAAGGTGGAATCAGAGTTCCGCTGATCATGTACTGGAAAGGAAAAATTATTGCCGGATCTACTTCAGATTTACCAGTTAGTACCGCTGATTTTTTCCCCACAATTGCAAAGGCAATGAATGATAGCTATAAAAAAGACGAGGACATTGATGGCGAAAATATTTTTCAGATGCTGGAAAACACCGAAAGCTATCAAAAACGTAAAATATTCTGGCACTATCCACATTATAGTAATCAGGGCGGAAAACCAGGTTCTGCTATCCGGGAAGGGAAGTATAAACTAATCTATAATTATGAAGATAAAAGTGCAGAATTATATGATATTGTAAATGATATTGAAGAAAAAAATAACATAGCTAAATCCGGCAAGCGAAAAGTAAAAGAACTTAAGCATAAGTTATTTAAATGGCTTAAGAAAAATGCTGCACTGTTTCCAATTAAAAATAACGGGTATAAATCTTCTGCAATGAATGATTCAGGTAAACAGGATGAATAGCTAAAAGATATTTCATTTCATGGGCAGTTGACAAAACCCTTTTTATAAAATATATTATTATTGGGGTTACACAGCCTTCAACGAATTAAGAAAATTTATTGATCCTACTTTATATTTAGAAGAAGCAGCCTGCTGAACTGAATACACCCCATTTATGATTCAACTACAGTGCTAGAATCTGAAATTTAGTTCTTTACTTAGTACTTCTAATTAAAAACTAAAACGATGCTTGTGCTTAAAAAAAATCCGATTGCATTTTTAGGCTTACTACTTTTAATAAGCCTACAGACATTTTCACAAACTGTTGTTGTTAAAGGAACTGTTTTGAAATCTGGAGATAATACTCCTCTAGAAGGAGTGTCAGTAATGGAACAAGGTTCAAGTAAAGGGGCTGTTACTGACCAGGATGGCAAATTCAGTTTAAGTGTTTCTAATAAAAATCCGGTACTTGTTTTTAGTAGTGTTGGTTTTCAAAATTACACTTTGAAATGGGACGGGTCAACTGCTATTGCCATTAGATTAGAAACGGAGATTGCAGCATTACAGGATGTAGTAGTAGTTGGTTATGGTACGCAAAAAAAGATTAACCAAACCGGTTCAACACAGACCATTAAATTTGATGAAGCCGTTAACCAGCCTGTAACCAATTCCGGTCAGTTGATGTATGGTAAATTTTCCGGAGTACAACTTACGCAGGGTAGTGGATTGCCCGGGGCAGATAATTCAAGTGTTGTTATAAGGGGCATAGGTACTTTTGGTTCTACAAACCCACTCGTAGTAATTGATGGTATTCAATATATCGGTTTGGATGCGTTCAATAATTTAGCTCCATCTGATATCGAAACAATATCTGTACTAAAAGATGCATCCGCCAGTGCTATTTATGGTGCCAGAGGTGCTAATGGTGTAATAGTCGTAACAACAAAAAAAGGCAAGAGCGGGTCATTAAGTGTAATATATAATATGTACACAGGTTCACAAAAAGTTACTGTGGTGCCTGAGTATCTGGATGCGGTTAATTATGCTACTTTAATGAAAGAAAAGTATATCAATTTAAATGGTCCCAATGCCTCTATCCGATATACCGATGCTAACATTCAAGCGATAATTGACGGATCTGATCCGGACAGGTATGCTAATACAAACTGGG
>JAHEMN010000245.1 GCA_024643645.1 Chitinophagaceae bacterium
GAAACGACATGATCCGTCTCCATGGTTACCAGCATTTTTCCACTGAAAGGTGTTTTAAACAATGCTGTAACTTTTTCTCCAGCCAGGTAAGACTTTTTATCAATTTCAATGTCTATGTTTCCTTCTTTACTTACTTCAAAAGAAGAATTCTCAGCTCCCCAGCTTCCATAGCTATAAAAACTACGGCTTACATAATTATTTGCCCCGGGGTGAAATATCCTTATTTCATAATCTCCCGGACTTCGTGGTATAAAGCTGTAGGTAGAATTATTACTGATAGAAATCAGCTGCTCTTTTAACATCTTATCTTCTTTCTGAGATTCATACCGGAAATAACTTCCACTTTTGGTAAGTACCGTTCTATACTCATGCTTTATCACCTGTACATTAGCATTGGCGCTTACACTATTACCATCCTTATTTACTGCTGCTATTGAAAATTTAATTTGCTGGTTTAACGGAAAATAATAATTCCAATCTTGTTTGATACCAAAGAAGACATCCTGTGTAAAAATATCAATGGTGGAAGCACGGCTGACAGGCCTTCCTGTTTCATCAAACACAGTTGAATAAAAAGCGGCTTGCAAGGCACCCATATTTTTATATGTTTCCGGAACAGAATAATCAATGGTAGCATTTCCTTCTCCATCAGTAGTTCCTTCTTTCATTACCTTATCAAAAAAAGTATTCTGATTGGCCAGACTGAAATTATAGTCTTCAAATTTTTTGGTTGCAAAATTCTTTTGCTTTACTTGTATCTCCGTTTCATACTTGCGATTGGAGGCAGGAGGCCCGAAAAAATTCATGGCATTAATAGAAAGCATAGCGTTTTCTCCGGTTCGCAAAAAATCTTTATTCAATTTTGTTTTTACTCTTATCCGGTCAGGTACAAACTCCTCCACAGAGAAATTTTTTGATGATAATAAAATATCAGTACTTGTATATACTTCCAATGTATAACTACCGGTAATGGACGCTGCAGGAATAATAATATTACCTTCAACAGCACCTTCTTCATTCAATGTTTTACGGAATGTTTTCAAGTCTTTACCATTAGGCATCAGCATTTTCATTTTTATAGGAATATCACCCGGATTTTTCCATTGTGCATCTCTGAGGATCACGGAGAAATTGATCTGTTCACCGGGACGATAAACATCTCTTTCAGCATATACAAATGCATCAAAGCCGGAAGGATTATTCCTTTTCCCTCCTATCTCAAATCTTGATGTATTGACTTTTGTATTACTGAATGGCAGATAATTAAAATCATCTGCTGTTTTTGCAATTACCATTGCGGGTTTAAATCCACTGTACTCTTTTTTACTGTAGGCAATTTCTGCAACACCATCCTTATTGGTAGCTCCTGTTCCTATCAATTGATTATTTGTACTATAAACAGAAATATTTACTCCACTGGCAGGATCTGCCGTTTTTATTGAATTAGTAAATACATAAATCTTATCCTGTCCTTCTTTGGCTATCAAACCCAGATCAGATAATGATATATAGCGGCTATCTTTTACCCAATAATCTTCTGCTGAACGGATAACAACATGATACACTCCTTTAAAATCAGTCAACCGATCTTCAAACTGAGAAAAATTCAATAATCTCCCTCCACCACTTTTAGGCAATGAACGGGTATCGATCTCTTTTTCATAAATCACATCTCCCAGCATTGCATCTCCTCCATAATTATCGTAATAATATTCATCATCATTGTAACTGGCATAGTCAGGTCCGCTTCTGTTTTCCTGGGGGTAATAACCATAACGATTTGCCATTAACAGATTATTCTCATAAATTTTAGAGATGATGAGTTTTACTTTAGGAGTATTTGTTATTCGAACCTCAATATTTTGTCCTCCTTTTTTAGATAGATAAACAGCCTTACTATTCGTAAAAGCTATATCTGATTCCAATTGCCCGAATGCAATACTGCTGTTATATTCTTCGGCCATTACACCTCCTATCTTTCCCCTCAATCCTTTGGTGATCGACAATGCATAACTTTTCTCTGTATCAAACTTATCACTTCGTACAGTGAAGCCATAATCATTCTGCTCGATGGTATATGAAATTTCTGGATCAAATTTTAAAAAAGAATTTATACTTTCTCCAGATAATTGCTGACTGGTCGTAACCCTAACGACCCCTTCAGTACCATCATGCTCTGCTTCCAGATTTTGGATCGTTAAAACAAAAGGTGATGAAATGGTAATAGGTTCTTTAAAGGCATCAGCAGGCATATTACCTTTTTCAGGTGTCAACCCTTTATCAATTGTAACAACAGCGTCAAGATCTTTGTCTTCTGCTTTTATTCCGTTTAAGCGTAAAGAAATTTTTCTATCCGGTGAAATAGTGATCAAATTAAAATCTGCTTTCTTCCCTTCCAGTTCCACATGTAATTTATTTTTCAGCTCCTCTGGATTTACAGTGTAATTAAACAACAGGTCGACCTGGGGAATGGCAGCAGTGCTGCTTTCACCGATCCATATCAC